>NZ_JBEXZS010000130.1:0-24764 GCF_040593685.1 Methylobacterium sp. EM32
CCCTCCGCCCGATCGATCCCCGCCACCGCCGCGACGATCGCCTCGCTCCGCTCCTCCCCCCAGACCGGCCCGGCGAGCGCGCGAAACTTCTCCCGCACGTCGTCGGCCGAGTACGGATCCTCGGTGTCGCCGCGGTTGGTGAGCGCCTGGGCCGACAGCTTGCGGCCGTCGGCCAGCGTCAGCGTGACCTTGGCGGGCCTCAAGGCCGGCAGTTGCGCGGTCATGGCGGGATCCTCCTGCACCATCACCCGGCGGGCGAGAGACAGGATGCGGCGGTCGGCCCGCGCCTCGTCGCGAAACGCGTCGGTGTCCGCCTCGCCCCGCACCAAAGCCGCCGCCAGGGCGAAGGGCAGGGAGAACTTCGCCGCCAGCATCGTCTCGGGCGCCGGGTGGTCGAGCTGCGCCGCCCAGACATAGGTCGCGACCTCGACCGAGCGGACCGAATCGGGATCGAGCGGGCCGGCCTCACGGCGGATCTGCGCCAGGGCGTCGAGGGCGCCGTGGGTGTAGCGGCAGGCGGCGTGGCGCTTGAAGTAATTGCGGGCGATCTCCCAGCGGGTGCCCAGCTCCTCGACCATCGCTTCCGGCGAAAAATCGTCGGCCAGAATGCCGCCATAGACGACCCCGATCCCGTCGCGCTCCGGCAGGAAGCCGCTCGACGCGAGATCCCAGGCGGTGAGCCCGAGCTGGTTGGAGAGGCCGGCATAGGTGTTGCGGACGGTCGCCCCCTCCAGCATCGTGCGCCGGCTGGTGCTGAGGCCGAAGGACGAGGCGAGACCGATCGCCCGGCCGATCATCCCGGCAGCGGCGCCGTGGAGCCGGGCGACCGCGAGCGCCGCGCCCACCGTGCCCCAGGTGCCGTGCGGGTGCATCGTCACCCGCAGTTTCGAGGCGATGCCGATCCGCGCGCCGATCTCGTAGCCGAGGACGAGAGCGGCGATCAGGTCGGCGCCGGAGGCTCCGGTCTCCTGCGCCGCGGCGAGCACCGCCGGGACGACGTGGATCGCCGGATGGCCGCGGGCGTACTGGTTGCCCTCGTCGAGCTCCAGGGTCGTCCCGGCCGCGCCGTTGACGAGGGCGGCGTCGCGGGGATCGAGCGACAGGCCGCTGCCGATCGCGGGCGCGTCGCCCCGGCGGCGGGCGGCGAGGCGCTCCGCCAAGGCGCGGCATTCCGGCTCGCGCATCCCGGCGGCGATGACGCCGAGGGAATCGAGCAGGACGAGGCGGGCGCGGTCGACGGCCGCTTTGGGCAGGTCGGAGAAGTGGAGATCCGCCGCGAAGGCGGTCCAGCGGCCAAGCCAGGCGGGAGCGGGCTCGGCCAGCAGCGTGGTCGCCGGGACGATGCCGGGGGTGACGATGCCCATGGCACTACAGCCCCAGATAGGCCCGGCGCAGGGCCGGGTCGGCGGCGAGCGTCGCGGCGTCGCCGGACAGGGCGACCGTGCCGTTCTCCAGGATGTAGGCGCGGGTCGCGAGATCGAGCGACTGCACCACGTTCTGCTCCACCAGCATGATCGGCAGTCCTTCGCTGTTGAGATTGCGCACGAGGGCGAACATCTCCTCGACGAGGAGCGGCGAGAGCCCGAGCGAGGGCTCGTCGAGGATGAGCAGGTGCGGCTCGGCCATCAGGCCGCGGCCGATGGCGAGCATCTGCTGCTCGCCGCCCGAGAGAGTGCCGGCGGCCTGGGCCGCCCGCTCGCGCAGGCGCGGGAAGGTGGAGAAGACCCGCTCGATGTTCTCCCCCCGCCGCGCCCGGCCGCGGCGGTAGCTGCCGAGCACCAGGTTCTCGTGCACGCTCAGGTTCGGGAAGATCTTGCGGCCTTCCGGCACGTGGATCAGCCCGGCCTCGACGATCGCCGAGGCCGAAGCCGTGGTGATCGGCCGGCCGTCGAAGCGGATCTCTCCGGCGCGGGCCGAGACCACTCCGGACAGGACCTTGTTCAGCGTCGTCTTGCCGACGCCGTTGGCGCCGAGCACCGCGACGATCTCGCCCGGCTGCACGGAGAGGTCGAGGCCGCGCAGGACCTCGGTGGCGCCGTAGCCGGCGCGGAGCCCGGAGACCTCAAGCATCGACCGCCTCCTCAGCCTTCATGCGGGCGGCCGCGCCCTTGCCGAGATAGGCCTCGATCACCCCCGGATCGGCGCAGACCTGCCGCGGCGGGCCGGATGCGATCATCCGCCCTTGCGCCAGGACGAAGACCTCCTCGCACAGGGTCATCACCGCCTGCATGATGTGCTCGATCATCAGGATGGTGACGCCGCCGTCGCGGATGGAGCGCACCACCGGCAGGATATCGCGGATCTCGGAGGGGTTGAGGCCCGCCAGGACCTCGTCGAGGAGGAGGAGCCGCGGCTCGGTGGCGAGCGCGCGCGCCACCTCCAGGCGCTTGCGCCCGGCGACCGTGAGGTCGGCGGCCGGCTTGTCGAGCTGGTCGCCGAGACCGACCCGCGTCCCGACCTCGCGGGCCTTCGCCACCGCATCCGTCCGGCGCGGGTGACGCAGATAGGCGCCGACCGCGATGTTCTCGGCGACCGTCAGGCCCGCGAAGGGCTGGACGATCTGGAAGGTGCGGGCGATGCCGCGGCGCGCCCGCAGGTGCGGCGCCTCCGCGGTCACGTCCTCGCCCTCGAACAGAACCCGGCCCTCGCTCGGAGCGAGGAAGCCCGAGATCATCCCGAACAGGGTGGTCTTGCCGGCGCCGTTCGGGCCGATGAGCCCGGTGATCGAGCCCGCCGGCACGGTGAGCGAGGCGCGATCGACCGCGACGAGGCCCTGGAAGCTTTTGGTGAGGGAATCGACGGCGAGCATCGGATCAGGCTCCCACCGCGGCGGCCTGGCCGGACGCCTTGCGCCGGCGGCGCAGGCCGAGCAGCCCCTGCGGCGCGAAGGCGATGACGGCGATCAGGCAGGCGCCGAACACCACGAGATCGACCCCCGGGACGCCGCCGGCGAGGTGCTTGGTGACCTCGCCGAGGCCTTGCAGCGCCAGCGCCCCGACGAGCGGCCCGAAGGCGGTGCCGATGCCACCGACGATCGGGGCGAGCAGCGCCTCGACCGAGATCCAGGTGCCGTAGGCCACGCCCGCATCGAGGTAGAGGAAGGACTGCACGTAGAGCCCGCCGGCCGCCGCCGTGATCGCCGCCGAGAGCGCGATGGCGCGCAGCTTCACCGCGAGGGCATCGACGCCGAGGGCGCGGGCCGCCTCCTCGTTCTCGCGCACGGCGATCAGGTGGGCGCCGAAGCGCGAGCGCTCGAGCCAGCGCGAGACCAGAAGCGCCACGCCGACGAAGGCGAGGACGAGGAGGTAGAAGACCCTTCGATCGGCGAATTGCAGGGTCGCGAGGCCCGGCCGCAGGGGCAGGAGCAGGCCGGCGGCGCCCCCGGTGAAGTCGGCGGAATTCGCCAGGATGCGGAAGACCTCGGCGAAGGCGAGCGTCACCAGGGCGAAGTAGGAGCCGCGCAGGCCCGCCCGGAAGCTCAAATAGCCGATGGCGAGACCGGTCAGCGCCCCGAGCCCGATCCCGGCGCCGAGCGCCCCCCAGGCGTTCCAGCCGAGCTTCATCTGCAGGATCGCGGTGGCGTAGGCGCCGGTGCCGAAGAAGGCGGCGTGGCCGAAGGAGTATTGACCGCCGAAGCCGCCGAGCACGTTCCAGCCCAGGCCCGCGAGCGCGATGATGAGCGTCGTGACCAGGAAGTTGAGCACGCTGCCCGACAGGCCGAGGAAGGGCAGGGCGGCCAGCGCCGCGAGGGCCAGGATCACGGGCAGGAGGTCGCGGGCGCTCATGCGCGGGCTCCGAACAGGCCGGTCGGGCGCACCAGCAGGACCAGGATGAAGATCAGGAAGATGCCGATCTGACCGAGGCTGTCGCCGAGCAGGAGCCCGGAGAAGCTCTCGACCACGCCGATGATCAGGCCGCCGACCAGGGCCCCGGCGATCGACCCCATGCCGCCGAGCACCACGATGGTGAAGGCGACGAGCACGAAGGCGGCGCCGGAGCGCGGGTTGACGTAGTAGGTCGGCATCAGCAGGCAGGCGGCGACGGCCAGGCACGCGCAGCCGATCCCGAAGGTGACGGCGTAGATGTGGTCGACCTCGATGCCGACGAGGCGGGCCCCCAGCTTCTCCCGCGCCACCGCCCGGATCGCCCGGCCGGTATCGGTGCGGTTGAGGACGAGCCACAGGAGACCGGTGACGGCGAGCGAGGCGGCGAAGCCGATGAGCCGCGGCGTCGAGAGCAGGAGCGGCCCGAGCTCGACCACCTGGAGCGCGGCGTCGGAATCGAGCGCCCTCGTGTCGGAGCGGAACAGCGCGAGCAGCGCGTTCTCCAGCACGATCGACAGGCCGAGGGTCACGAGCAGAACGTTGTTGTCGCTGCCGTGGCTCGCCGGGCCGATCACGAAGCGCTGCAACCCGTAGCCGAGGCAAAACATCAGCGGCACGATCCCGATCATCGCCCAGTAGGGATCGAGGTGGAACAGCGCGAAGGCGCCCCAGACCGCGAACATCGCGACGGTGAGGAGCGCGCCATGCGCGAAGTTGATGATGTGCAACACCCCGTAGACCAGGGTCAGCCCGAGGGCGATGAGGGCGTAGACCGCCCCCGTCATCAGGCCGTTGAGAGCCGCCTCGATCAGGATCTGGGGCGCGTACATCGTCACGCCTTGAGCGGGAAGTTGGCCTTCGCCTCGGCGAAGGCGTCGGGCGCGATCACCTTGACGTCGCCGCCCTGGACCTGGGTGTTGAGCGGGAGCGCGCTGGTGTTCTGGCCGCTCGAAAACTTCGACTGGCCGTAGGGCATCACGCCACTCGAAAAGCTCTGGGTCGACAGGGCCTCGATGATCTTGAGGCGGTCGGGCGCCCCGGCCTTCTCGATCGCCTCGGCCATCAGCCGCACGGCGGAGTAGTTCATCGGCACGTTGTAGGCGAAGGCGCGGCCCGCGGCCTCCGTACGCTTGCGCAGATCGGCCGTCAGCGGGTTCTTCGGATCGGGCCAGTGGTTGCAATCCATCACGCCCTCGGCCGCCTGCGGGAATTCCTTGACGAAGCGCAGGGACGAGGCACCGCCGCCGAGGATCGCGTAGATGCCCTTCGGCCGGACGCGCTGCTGCAGCAGCGTGCGGGCGAGCAGCACGAACTCGCCGTAATAGTTCGACGGGATGACGAGGTCGGGCTGGAGCGAGCGGATGCGCAGAACCACGTTCGCCATGTCGCGGGCCGGGCTCGGATGCGACACGGTCTCGAGGATCTGGAAGCCGAGCTTCGGCAGTTCCGTCTGAAGGAGCTTCGCGAGGCCCGAGCCGAACAGCCCGTCCTCGTGGACGATCACGACGGTGCGGGCCGGCTTGCCGGCGGCGTCGTTGAGCGCGACGAGGCGATCCAGCGCGCTCTTCGTCACCATGCCGAAGCTCGGCGAGAACCGGAAGGTGTTCTTGAGCCCGCGCTGGGTCAGCTGGTCGGCGACGCCGACATCGATCAAGTAGGGCAGGTCGTAGCGCGAGGCCGCCTGGCTCGCGGTAGCGCAGAGCCCGCTGCCGAAGCCGCCGACGATCGCCGCCACGCCCTCGCCGTTCAGGCGCTCGGTCTCCTGCGCCGCCGTCTCGGGATTCGAGCGGCTGTCGGCGAAGACGATTTCGAGCTTGGCGCCGCCCAAGGCCTTGAGGCCCCCGGCGGCGTTGATGTCCTGCACCGCCAGTTCGGCGCCGAGCTTGCCGAGATCGCCGTCATTGGCCAGCGCGCCGGTCACCGGCTGGATGATGCCGAGCTTCACGGCCGCGCCTTGCGCCCGCAGGATCGCCGGCATCGCCACCAGCGAGGACGCCGCGAGGCCGGTGCGCAGGACGGCGCGGCGGGCGTCCAGCGGCGCTCGCCGGCATCGCCGGTGCGCAGGAGGTCCATCTGGAAGGCGTAGCGGTCCGGCCGGTAGAGCGCGTGGAGGTGCTCGACGCCGCCGCCGGAGGGATCGAACACCACCCGGGTCAGGTCGATCAGCGCCGAGCCGACCTCGAGGTCGAGGGCCTGCGCCACCTCCGGCCCGGCGAGCGTCGCGCCGATCGCCTGCGTCGCCCGGTCGGCGGTGACGCCGGAGCGCTCCATCAGTTCGAGGAGCGGCGTCGCCGCGAGATCGGCCTCCGAGTAGGACAGGCCGACCCGCTCGGGCACGTGGGTGGTGAGGTAGGAGAAGGGCTGGCCGTCGATCAGCCGCACGCGCACCGAGCGCTGCACCCGCTCGCCGGGCTCCAGCAGCAGCGCCTCGGCGATGGTCGCTGGCGCCGCGACGTACTCGAAGGACAGAAGCCGCACGCCGGTGGCACGACCCATGGCGATCAAGCCCGAGAGCAGGTTCGGCAGGTCGCCGACCACCGGCCGGGGCCCCTCCGGCCCCTGCACGAAGGTGCCGGACCCAGGGCGCCGCCGCACCAGCCCCTCGCCGGCGAGGAGATCGAGGGCGCGCCGGACGGTCACCCGGGCGAGGCCGTGCTCGGCGGCGAGCGCCGGCTCGCCCGGCAGCCGCGCGCCGGGGGAGAGCCGGCCGCTGGTGATCTGGTCGCGCAGCAGCAGGTAGAGCCGGCGCGCCTTGTGCGGTTCGATCGCGGAGGTCACGGGGCCATCCCTGGCTCGCGGCTTGCTTACTGACGGTCGTCCCGTGGTCGTCTGTCAGCGCTTACCTGTCCGATTATGAAGACAGGTAGCTGTCTGTCAATTGGGACAGGTGGGATGCCGGCACAGGAATTTTCGCGTGCCGGACGGGAGGGGGCCGGGTCGTGTCAGAGCTTGTGCGATCGCGACAGACCGGTGCGGCACCGCTGGACGTTGCGCGGGAGCGCCGGCCCCCGCTAATCGGGCGCGTATGAGCAGCACCTCCTCGATCAGCCTCGCCCCGTCTGCGGCCCCCGTCGCCGCGGCGCCCCGGTCCCGCCGTGCCGTACGGACCTGGCTCTTCGTCATGGCCGCCCTGGTGGTGGCGATGGTGGCGGTCGGGGGCGCGACGCGGCTCACCGGCTCCGGCCTGTCGATCACCGAGTGGAAGCCGGTCACCGGCGCCATCCCGCCGCTCTCGGCCGAGGCATGGGTCCAGGAATTCGCCAAGTACCAGGCGACGCCGCAATACAAGCTGCTGAACGAGGGCATGAGCCTGTCCGAGTTCCAGTTCATCTACGGGTGGGAATGGGGCCACCGGTTCCTCGGGCGGCTCATCGGTCTCGCCTTCTTCCTGCCGCTGCTCGTCTTCTGGTGGCGCGGGCAGATCGACCGGCGTCTCGGCTTGAGCCTCCTCGGTCTCGGCGTGTTCGGCGGGCTGCAGGGGGCCGTGGGCTGGATCATGGTCGCCTCGGGCCTCCAGCCCGGCATGACCGCGGTGGCGCCGGTCAAGCTCGCCCTGCACCTGACGCTAGCGAGCGCGATCTATGCCGGCCTCGTCTGGATCGCCTCCGGCCTCGACCGCCGCCGCGACGAGGCGGTGCCGGCGCGGCTGTCGCGGACCGCGCTCGGGTTGATGATCCTGGTGCTGGTGCAGATCGCGCTCGGCGGCCTCGTCGCCGGCTCGAAGGCGGGGCTGACCTACAACACATGGCCGCTGATGGATGGCGGGCTCACCCCCGGGGGTCTGTTCGCCGGCACGCCCTGGATCGAGAATTTCGTGGATAACGTCGCGCTGGTGCAGTTCAACCACCGGCTGACCGCCTACGCGCTGCTGATCCTCGCCGTGTTCCACGCCCTCGACGCGCGGCGCCTGATGCCCGGCACCGGCGAGGCGCGGCGGGCGACGGCGCTCGCCGGCCTCGTTGCCGCGCAGGCGACGCTCGGCATCGTCACGCTGCTCCTGGTGGTGCCGCTCTGGGCGGCGCTCGCCCATCAGGTGGCCGCCATGCTGGTGCTCGGCATGGCGAGCGCCCATGCCCGGCTCTGCCGCGCGCCCGCCGTCGCGGCAGCCGTCGGACGCGCGGCCTGAGTGTCGCGGGAACGTTCGTCCCACGTTCATGCTTCCGCTTTACCCTCGGTCGACTGGGAGGCCATCTCCCGGATTCGTGGAGCGGAGGCCTGATGTTTGCGCAGGAGTCTTCCCTGGACGTTTCACCAGCACCCGTCCCGCGCTTCGCCCCGGACGGCCGTCCCTTGAACCTCGTCTGGACCTACACGAAGCGGGAGTTGCTGGCCGACGGCGTCGTCCACGTGGTCGGGGTGAGCCTCGGCGTGATCGGCGCCCTGGCGCTGACGATCAGCGCCGCGCTCACGACCCTCAGCGCTTCCGAGAAGATCGCGGTCGCGGTCTACGCCGCCGGCCTCGTGGCGATGCTCGGCACCTCGGCCGCCTACAACATGTGCCCGGTCGGCCGGCTGAAATGGCGCCTGCGCCGGGCCGACCACGCGACGATCTTCCTGATGATCGCCGGCACCTACACGCCGCTCGTGACGCTCGTCGGTACCGACGGCTTCGCCTTCGGGCTGCTCGCCGGGATCTGGCTCGTGGCGGCGGCAGGTGCCGTCGTGAAGCTGACCCTGCCGGGCCGCTTCGACCGCCTGGCGATCGCCCTCTACCTGGCGCTCGGCTGGAGCGGGCTGATGGCCTACGAATCGGTCATCGCCGCCCTGTCCCCGGGCGCCCTGTGGCTGCTCGCCGCCGGCGGCCTGCTCTACTCGCTCGGCGTGATCTTCCACGTCTGGCGGCAATTGCCGTTTCAGAACGCGATCTGGCACGGCTTCGTGCTGGCAGCGGCAGCCTGCCATTACGGGGCGGTGTTCCGCAGCGTGCTCGATGTGGGGGCGTGAGCCGTCAGACCTCGACCGAGACCGGTATGTCGAAGTGATGCACGTCCTCGCGCTCGCCGAGCCCGGCATAGAGCGCGAGGGCGGCCTCGTCGCCCGGGTCGGCCTGAACGAAGATCACGGTGCCGCCACAGACAGTCCGAAGATGCGCGATCAGGGCTGTGGCTACGCCCTTGCGCCGATGCGGCGCATCGACCGCCAGGTCATAGAGATAAACCTCGCGCCGCGCCTGCTCGATCTTGTCCAGGCCGTACGCCACAAGCCCACCCGCCACGTCCTCGCCGTAAAAGGCGACGATGACGAAGACGTGCTCCTTTGCCAGCAGATCCGTCAGGTAAGCGTCACCGGGCGGCGCGGCGCCGTAGCTGTCGGTATCCTCGAAGGCGCGGCCGAACAGCCGGTTGAGGTCGCGGATCAGGGTGATATCGCCGGGGGCGAGGCGGCGGACCGCGATCGACATGCGCGTCTGCCGGTCAGAACGGCGTGTAATCCCCGCCATCCGTGATCGTGTCGAGCGCCCGCTCGATCGACGTGACGGCGTCCAGCACCATCTGCACCGTGCGCTCGGCCTCGTTGCGGGGACGGCCGAGGGCGGCGGCGCGGGCGCCGATGTCGTGCAGCTGCTCGGCAATCGTCACCAGGTCGGAGACGACCGACGCGGTGGCGCGGGCGGCGGCATCGGGCGCCGGGCGCGGGCGCAGCAGGGGAACGACGTTGCTCATCGGCCCGGACTCTCGCGCAAAGCTCGGGACTCCGCCAGCCGGAGAATCGCAGCCCTCCACACATTCCGCGGAGCGCGGCCCGGGGGGCACAGGCGAGGGGGTTTCCCACCGCGAGGTCCGTCCGCGCCTTGACGGGCGGGCGGGAGCCGGGCACCCCGGCCGGATCGTGAGTGCCGAGAATCCCCCGATTCGCGCGGCCCGGAAGTCAGGACCCCTCATGCGTCTCCTTCGCGTCGCCGCTTCGCTCGCCCTCGCCGGCCTCGCCGCCGCCTGCACCAGCGCCGGCGATTCGCGCGGCACCGGCCTCTCCGAAAGCTTCGACAGCAAGAACTACGTGCGCTCGAACGACACCAACGGGACCCAGCGCCGGCCCGACGTGAATCGCATGTTCACGCAGCCGTCGATCCCCAGCATCTCGAACCGCGGCTTCTAGAGAGCTTCACGATCGCGCTGCGATCGTGAAGCTCTCTAGGTCTTTAATTTTGCCGCATTTTCTCCGACGAACCGGTATCCACTTCGTCGGAAAATGCTCTAAGCGGCCTCCGGCGGCACAAAGCCGCCGGATCCGTTCAGCGCCCGCGGAACAGCGGGTGCTCGACCCTGTCGCCCGGGTGCAGGCCCAGCCGCGCGGCGGTGCCGGCATTGAGTTCGAGCACGCCGAGGACCGGCTCGCCGGACGGGATGGTGCGGGTCGAGAGCGGCTCGGTATCGGCGGCGATGCGCGCCACCGTGCCGTCGGCGCGGATGAACAGCATGTCGAGTGGCAGGTAGGTGTTCTTCATCCACATCGCCACCGGCTCGGTGCGCTCGAAATCGAACAGCATGCCGCGGTCCGGCGCCATGGTGCGGCGGAACATCAGCCCTTGAGCCCGCCCGGCATCGTCGCGCATCACCTCGACCTGGAAGGTGTGGCGGCCGGAGCGCGAGGCGATGGTCAGCGGCTCGAACGGGCCGTCGGCGAGGACCGCCGTGGGCAGGAGCAGGAGGACGAGCGCGGCGAGGAGCCGGCGCGGCGGGAGGGCCAGGAGACGGGCGGCCCTGGGCCGTGGGAAGCGGAGCGACATGAGGCTGAGCTAGCGTAGTCTGCGGCGAAGGGGATGGGTCGTCGCCGCCGGAAACGCAGGCGAATCGAAAATTGCTGCGGCGCGCCCGCTCGCGTCAATGGGAGGAGGGCGGTCCCGACCCCACGCTGGCCTCGGACAGGAGGCGCACCTCGGCAGCCATCAGGCCCTTCGAGCCGTCGCCGTAGCGGACCATGACGTGCTCGCCGGGCTTCAGCTCGGCGATGCCGTAGCGCCGCAGGGTCTCCATGTGGACGAAGATGTCCGGCGTGCCGTCGCCGCGGCTCAGGAATCCGAAGCCGCGCAGGCGGTTGAACCACTTCACCACCGCGGTCTCGAGTCCGCTCGTCGGCACGACCGTGACGTGGGTGCGCGGCATCGGCAGCTCGGCCGGGTGGGTCGCGGTCGACTGGTCCAGGGACACCACCCGGAAGGCCTGCCAGCCGCGGGGGCGCTCCACCGCCTCGACCACGATCCGGGCGCCCTCGCTGGCGCTCTGGTGGCCGTCGCGCCGCAGGCAGGTGACGTGGAGCAGCACGTCGGGCGCGCCGCTATCCGGCACGATGAAGCCGAAGCCCTTGGCGACGTCGAACCACTTGATGCGGCCGCTGACCTCGATGAGTTCGGTCGGGCGTTCCACCGCTGCGTCGAGCCCGGGCCGGGTGTCGCGCGCGCCCTCTCCGAACGCGCCCACCGGCCGTTCCCAGGCGGGGCCTGAACCGAACTCGTCCGACATCGTAAGCAACCCACTCGAATCGCGTCGCGCGCTTCACCGGCAGATTAACAAAGTCATGACTTCGGGGAAGCCCAAATCGGCCGAGTTGAGACGCCGGAGGGGTGATGTCCTCGCCGGATTCGCCTCGGGCGTGCCCATTCTGCAATCCCGGGAGGCAGGCATCGGGGTGAGCGCGCAAAGATTGCATCTCGAAAGACGGCGTCGCCCCGGATCCTGCGTGGTTTGGCCGCAGGGGCGGGCAGGAGCGCCAGCCTCGGCTATGACGCCATCCATCCGCCGCCCCGGAGATCGCCGCTATTCAGACCCCGCCCCCTTCCGCCGCGCCGGTCCGGCGCCTCGCGGTCATCGATCTCGCCCGCGTCGTCGCGCTCCTGGCGATGGCGCTCTACCACCTGACCTGGGATCTCGGCTTCTTGCGGTTGACGCCCGAGAACGCCGCCCTGTCGCCGCTCGGGCGGGCGGCGGCGCACGGCATCGCCGGCAGCTTCCTGGTGCTCGTCGGGGTCAGCCTCGTCCTGGCGCGGGGCCGGCGGAGCGGCTGGTGGCGCCCCTATCTGGCGCGGCTCGGGCGCATCGCCCTGGCGGCGGCCGCGATCTCGCTCGCCACCGTCTTCCTGTTTCCCGGGGCGTGGATCTTCTTCGGCATCCTGCACTGCATCGCCCTGTCGAGCGTGCTGGCGCTGCCGGCGCTTCGCGCGCCGCTGCCCGTCGTCGGGCTCGCCGCCGCCCTCGTCTTCGCCGGGCCGGCGCTGGCGGCGCTCGCGGGATCACCGCCGCTCCTCGATGCGCCGGCCCTGTATTTTCTCGGGCTCGGCGCCACCGTGCCGACGACGAACGACTACGTGCCGCTGTTCCCGTGGTTCGGCTTCGTGCTGGCGGGTGTCGGTCTCGGCCGGCTGGTGCTGCCGCGCCTCGCCGCCTCGCGCTTCGGGGCCTGGGCGCCGCGGAGCCGGATCGGGCGTCTCGCCGCCTTCGCCGGTCGGCACAGCCTCGCCGTCTACCTCGTGCACCAGCCCGTGCTGCTCGGGCTGCTCTACGGGGTCGCGGCGCTGACCGGGCCGCATCCGCGGGCGGGGCAGGCGCAGTTCCTGGGCGAGTACCGGGCGAACTGCGCCGAGGCCGGCGGAGCCGAGGCGTCCTGCCGGGTGGCGGCGCGCTGCGTGCTGGTGCGCCTGCGGGCTGAGCGCCTGTGGCGGGCCGGCGGCGACTACACGGGCGAGGAGCAGGCCCGGGCGATCGCGGTGTCGCGGGCCTGCTTCCGGGAGGCGGGCGGGGGCTGAGTGTCTCTCACAAAACTCCCGATCACCGTCGTCGCTCGCTCTGGCGACGTCAGCGCAACGGGAGTTTTGTGAGGTGCGCTGAGCCCCCGCCGCGTCAAATCAGTCCTTGGCGCGCTCGACGTAGGAGCCGTCCGCCGTCATGACGACGATGCGGGTGCCGGTGCCGATATGCGGCGGAACCAGGGTGCGCACGCCGTTCGAGAGCGTGGCGGGCTTGTAGGACGAGGAGGCGGTCTGGCCCTTGGTCACCGGCTCGGTATCCGTCACCTCGAGGGTGACGCGCTGGGGCAGCTCGAGCGCCAGCGGCACGCCGTTATGGGTCGAGAGCATCACCGCCATGCCCTCCTGCAGGTAGGGGGCCATGTCGCCGATCACGTCCTCCGGCACGGCGAGCTGCTCGTAGGATTCCGGGTTCATGAAGTGGAACCCCTCGCCGTCGCTGTACAGGAAGGTGTGCTCCCGGTCCTCGACATAGGCGCGCTCGACCTGCTCGGTGGTGCGGTAGCGCTCCGAGACCTTCACGCCGTCGGTGATCCGGCGCATGTCGAGCTGGGTGACCGGGGTGCCCTTGCCGGGATGGATGTTCTCGGCGGAGAGAATCACGTAGAGCCGGCCGTCCTTGTCGACGACGTTGCCTTTGCGGAGAGAGCTGGCGATGACCTTCGGCACGGGGCGAATCCTGGACTGGAAGCGTTGACAGAGAGCGGCGGCGTCCGCCAAGCCGCGGGCGTCGCGCGCCGCGCCGGCAGAGGATGCCTTCGGCCCGCCCTATCGCATCTCAGGCGCGACCGCCAGTCGCCCGCCGTCGCTCAATCTCGCCGATGATACCGACCCGATGACCTCCGCCTCGCCCTGGTGGGCCCCCCACGTCCACGCCGACCGCCGGCCGCGGCTCCTGGCCCGCAACCGCATCGCCGCGTCCCTGCGGGCGTGGTTCTCGGGCCGCGACTTCGTCGAGGTCGACGCCGCGATCCTCCAGGTCTCGCCCGGCAACGAGGCGCATCTCTCGGCCTTCGCCACCACGGCGATCGGGCCGGATGGGGCGATGCATCCGCTCTATCTCCACACCTCGCCGGAATTCGCCTGCAAGAAGCTGCTGGCGGCGGGCGAGGCGCGGCTGTTCAGCTTAGGTCCCGTCTATCGCAACCGCGAGCGCGGGGCTCTGCACCACCCGGAATTCACAATGCTCGAATGGTACCGGGTGGGGGAGACCTACGACAGCCTGATGCGCGACTGCGCTGCATTCCTGGCCCTCACCGCCGAGACCGCTGGCGCAAAAGTTTTCACGTGGCGCGGGATCGAGGCCGACCCGTTCGCCGAGCCGGAACGGCTCACCGTGGCGGAGGCCTTTCGGCGCTTTGCCAGTATCGACCTCCTGGCGACGGTGGCCCCGGATGCGGGCACCGACCGGGCCGGGCTCGCCGCCGCCCTGGCCGGGGCCGGCATCCGCACCGCGCCCGACGACACCTGGGCCGACCTGTTCAGCCGGGTGATGGTCGAGCGGGTCGAGCCGGCTTTGGGCCGCGGCCGGGCAACGATCCTGTGCGAGTACCCGATCCCCGAGGCGGCGCTCGCCCGGCCGAGCCCGGCCGATCCGCGGGTGGCGGAGCGCTTCGAATTGTATTGCTGCGGCGTCGAGCTCGCCAATGCCTTCGGCGAACTGACCGACCCGGCCGAGCAGCGCCGGCGCTTCGCCGCCGAGATGGACGAGAAGGAGCGCGTCTACGGCGAGCGCTATCCCCTCGACGAGGATTTCCTGAGCGCGCTCGCGCAGATGCCGGAGGCGAGCGGCATCGCGCTCGGCTTCGACCGGCTCGTCATGCTGGCGACCGGGGCGCGGCGGATCGAGGACGTGCTCTGGACGCCGGTCGCCGAGTATTCCCGGTGAGCGGATCGATCCGCAGGGCGGACGAGCTCGCGGCGCGCGGCCTGGTGCCGGCGGAGCGGCTGCCGGTTCTCGAACGGGTGGCTGCGCGCTACGCCGTCTCGATCACCCCGGAGGTGGCCGAGCTGATCGCCGACGCGGATGACGGCATCGGCCGCCAGTTCGTGCCGCGCGCCGAGGAACTGGTCACCGCCCCCGAGGAGCGGGCGGACCCGATCGGCGACGAGGCCCACGCGCCTGTCCCCGGCATCGTCCACCGCTATCCCGACCGGGTGCTCCTGAAGCCGCTCCATGTCTGCCCGGTCTATTGCCGCTTCTGCTTCCGCCGCGAGGTGGTGGGACCGGAGGGGCAGGGCAGCCTCACGGAGTCCGAGCTCGACGTCGCTCTCGCCTACATCGCCGACCACCCGGAGATCTGGGAGGTGGTGGTCACCGGGGGCGATCCGCTGGTGCTCTCGCCCCGGCGCCTCGGCCGCATCGCCGCAGCACTGCAAAAGATCCCGCATGTGCGGGTGCTGCGCCTGCACACCCGCGTGCCGGTGGTCGATCCGGCGATGGTCGACGCGGATCTGGTCGCGGCGCTCAAGCGCTTCGAGGGCGCGGTGTTCGTGGCGCTCCACGCCAACCACCCGCGTGAATTCTCGGAGGCTGCCCGGGCCGCCATCGCGCGGCTCGTCGATGCCGGGATCCCGATGGTGAGCCAGTCGGTCCTGCTCGCCGGAATCAACGACGACCCCAAGACGCTGGCGGCGCTGATGCGGGCCTTCGTCGAGAACCGGATCAAGCCCTATTACCTGCATCACGGCGACCTCGCCCCGGGCACCGGCCACCTGCGGACGACGCTCGATCACGGCCAGGACCTGATGCGCTCCCTGCGCGGTCGGGTGTCGGGGCTGGCGCAGCCGACCTACGTCCTCGACATCCCGGGCGGATACGGCAAGGTGCCGGTGGGCCCGGGCTACCTGGCGGGGGGACCCGCCGGCTGGACCGTCACGGACCCGAAGGGCGGAACACACGCCTACCCACCGAAGGAGGAGGACACGCCATGCGCAGGCTCTGGGGACGGCTGAGTTCCGTCAACGTGCAGAAGGCGGTGTGGGGGCTGGAGGAGCTGGGGCTCGCTTACGAGCGGGTCGAGGCCGGCGGCGCCTTCGGGCGGGTGCGCGAGCCGGACTACCTGGCGCTCAACCCCAACGCCCTCGTGCCGGTCATGGAGGAGGACGGCTTCGTCCTGTGGGAATCGAACGCGATCCTGCGCTACCTCGCCGGCACGCAGGGTCTCGGCACCCTGTGGCCGGAGGATCCGCGGGCGGCCGCCCTCGCCGGCCAGTGGCTCGACTGGCAGGCGACGCGCTTCACGCCCTCGACCCGGGACGCGTTCTGGCAGACCGTGCGCACGCCGCCGGAGCAGCGCGACCAGGCCGTGATCGACCGCTCGGTCGCGGCCTCCGAAGAGTGCGCGGCGATTCTCGACGCGCACCTGATGGGCCGTCCTTTCGCCGTCGGCGACCGGTTCACCGCGGCTGACATCGCGCTCGGCGCCGCCACCCATCGCTGGCTTCACCTCGACGTGCCGCGCATCGAGCGGCCAGCCCTGCGGGCCTGGTACGAGCGCATCCGCGTCCGGCCCGCCGCGGCCGTGGCGCTGCCGCCGTTG
Organism: Methylobacterium sp. EM32; assembly: GCF_040593685.1. Classification (NCBI taxonomy): domain Bacteria; kingdom Pseudomonadati; phylum Pseudomonadota; class Alphaproteobacteria; order Hyphomicrobiales; family Methylobacteriaceae; genus Methylobacterium; species Methylobacterium sp. EM32. The sequence goes on from NZ_JBEXZS010000130.1 coordinate 16,107, forward strand.
AGCTGAGCTCGAAAGCTTGGCCTTTTCTCAGGCCATGCGCTGACGGCGTGGCCGGCCCGCCCCGGATCGGCTAGGTCTCGATCCGTCCGACAGACCCCATGCCCCCGAAGGCCCGATGCCGCTCGACAAGACGCTCCTCGACGCCCTGCAGGCCGTCACCACCGCCACCCTCACCACGGTGCTCCTGAAGAAGGGCATCCGCCGCTGCTGGATGCGCGGACCGATGCCGCGTTTCGCCGCCGGGCAGCGGGTGGTCGGCCCGGCCTTCACGCTCCGCTTCGTGCCGGCCCGCGAGGACCTGGCGACCCCTGAATCCTGGTCGAGCCCGACCTCGACCCGCGCGGCGATCGAGGCGATGCCCGAGGGCTGCATCGCGGTGGTCGACGCGATGGGGGTGCAGGATGCCGGCATCTTCGGCGACATCCTGTGCGCCCGGATGAAGAAGCGCGGCGTCGCGGCGCTGATCACCGACGGCGTCGTGCGCGACGGCGAGGGCGTCGAGGGCACCGGCCTGCCGGTCTGGTGCTCCGGCGTCGCCGCTCCGGCCTCGGTGGCGGGCCTGACCTTCGTCGGCTGGGGCGAGCCGGTCGGCTGCGGCGGCGTCGCGGTCTATCCCGACGACATCGTGGTGGCGGACGGCGACGGCGCGGTGCTGATCCCGGCGGCTCTCGCCGAGGAAGTGGCCCTCGCCGCCGTCGAGCAGGAGCGCCTCGAGCTCTGGATCATGCGCGAGGTCGACAAGGGCCTGGCCCTGCCGGGCCTCTACCCGCCGAACGCCGAGACCAAGGCGCGCTACGAGGCGGAGACGGCGACGAAGGCCTGATCCGCCCATAGCCCGGGCCGCTCCCGGTGTTCTTCGTGCTCTCGAAGGTGCTGTGGTTCCTCACGGCGCCTTCGAACCTGCTCCTGCTCCTGGTGCTCGTCGGGGCGGGTTTGGCCTTGCGCTGGCGGCGCCTCGGCCTCGGGATCGCGGCGGCTGCCGGCCTCGTCCTCCTCGCTGGCGGCCTCTCGCCGCTGGCCTCCCTGGTGTTCGGCCCGCTCGAGGACCGCTTTCCGGCGTTCCGCGACGACGGCGCGCCGGTCGCCGGCATCGTGGTGCTCGGCGGCGCGGTCGAGACCGGGCTGTCGGCGGTGCGTGATCAGATGGTGCTCAACGATGCCGGCGAGCGCATGATCGCGCTCGGCGACCTCGCGCGGCGCTATCCGCAAGCGACGCTGGTCTTCGCCGGCGGTTCCGGCCGGCTCACCGGCGACGGCGCGGTGTCCGAATCGACGATCGTGCGCCGCCACGCCGCGTCCCTCGGCGTCTCGGCCGACCGGATCACCTACGACGAGAAATCCCGCAACACGCGGGAGAACGCCGCCTTCAGCGCCGAGCTGGTCAAGCCGAAGCCCGGCGAGCGCTGGCTCCTCGTCACCTCGGCCTGGCACATGCCGCGGGCGATGGGCTGCTTCCGCCGCGCCGGCTTCACGGTAACGGCCTACCCGGTCGATTACCGCACCGGCCCCGGCGCCGCCGGAATCCACGCTACGGCGGGGGACGGCCTGTTCGAGCTCGACATCGCGGTGCGCGAGTGGCTCGGCCTCGTGGCGTACCGGGCGTCGGGGTACACGGAGGCGGTGTTTCCGGGACCGTGATCACTCGCGCGGCAGCGACAACCGGTAGATCCCGCGAAAATCGTCCGGATCCGCCACCACCTTGCCCTTGCGCAGGATGGCGATCCGGCCCGCCTTCATCAGCCGCACCGCCTGGCGGCGGACCGGCTGCATCAGGGGGCCCCAGCCGTCCGGATGGGGACCGCCGAGGGCGCGGGCGACCTCGGAGGGGCAGACGGTCTTGTCGGCCCCGCGATCGGTGACGAGGCGCACCAGGGTGAGTTCGATCTCGTAATCGTCAGGGATCATCGTAGTCCTGCAGGGCCCGGCGGGCGTCGGAGGCGAACTGGCGCTGCCACATCACGGTGAGCACCATCGCGGTGGTGGCGAACAGCACGTAAGCGCTCACGAACCAACCGAGATAGGCCAGCGCGAAGAAGAACGCACGCTGCCCGCGGTTGAAATGGCCGCCCGCCACCACGTTCATGGCGGCGGCCCGCCGCGCCGCCCGCTCGATCAGCGCCGGGTCGCCGTCGCGCGGCGGCACCGCGCCGATCAGGATCGCGCCGTAATTGAACAGCCGGTAGGCCCAGGCGAACTTGAAGAAGGCGTAGACGAAGATCAGCGCGAGGCCCGCCACCTTGATCTCCCACACCGCCCGGGTCATCGGCGCACCGAAGGGCAGGGTGGAGAACAGCGTCAGGGCGTCGTCGGACGAGCGCGACAGGGTGAGCGCGCTCCCGAGGGCGATCAGCGCCGTCGAGGCGAAGAAGGCGGTTCCGTTCTGCAGCGAGGCGTTGATGGTGGTGTCGACCACCCGGTTCTCGCGCACGATCTGCTGGTCGGCCCAGGCGTGGCGGTAGCGGTTCATCATGCCGTTGAGGCTGCGCTTGCCCCCCGACAGGTGCTCGACCGCGTAGGAATAGCCCCACCATGCCGTGAGGAAGCAGAGGAGGGCCGCGAGGTCGAGGAGCGAGAAGCTGCTCCCGAGATCCGGATTCATGCCGGGCCCCGTCAGGCGGTCGGCAGGATCTGCACGCCGCGCGGGGCGGCGGCCTGCGGCTCGCTCTCGACGAGGTCCCGCACTGCAAGATCCTGGACCCGCGCGCCGGGCGGGCCCTGGCGGCAGGCCTCGATCATCGCGGCGATCGCCTCGGCCGGCCCGGCGAGGCGGGCCTCGACGCTGCCGTCGTGCCGGTTGCGGACGCTGCCGGCGAGGCCGCGCGCCTCCGCCACGCCCTTGGTCCAGGCCCGGTAGCCGACGCCCTGGACCCGGCCCCGGACGATGATCTCCACGCTGCGGTGCCCGCTCACGCCCGCCCACTCCCCGCACGATATCGCTCTCGGCGGGCTCTAGAGCATTTCCCGGCGCCGGGGGAGAGTGTTCAGGCGCTCGCCGCCACCAGCGGGCGGACCGACATCGGCGGCGCCGGCGCCCGCAGGCGGACCAGATCGGCGAGGGGCACGAAGGCGTCCGGCGCGGCCCCCCCGACCCGGGTGCCGAAGCCGAGCGCGAAGGACAGGGTGAGCTTGCGGTCGGGCGCGATGCCGAAGGCGTCGAGGGCGGCGGTGAAGGCCTCGCGGAAGCTGCGCACGCCGCACCAGCTCTTCTCCGAGAGGTGCAGCGGCCATTCCCAGTGGCCGTCCGGCCTTTTGGCGCCCATCGCGTCGCGGTCGATGAAGTAGCCGGTCTCCCGGTGCTCCAGCCCGTCCGCGTGGAGGCGCCAGTCCCGGTTCTCGAACAGCGGGGCAGCCTCGGCCGCTTCGTCGTCCAGGCGGGTGGTCTCCATGCGGGTCTCCCAAGGTTCCACTGCGGAGGTTCCGCCGCGACGCCGCGCCGCCTCCCGGATCGGCTCGTCGTGTGGAACATTTCCGGAACACTGGGCTGATTTGCATAGGTCGTCAACAGGGATCGACGGACATTTCTCGACGGCCGGCGCTGTTGCCAAAGCCCGGCCCGGATGCCACCTCACGGCACAAGGGGGATCCGGCGCATCGGCGCCGACGCCCGTTCGGGCTAGCCGCGTACCCGCGCGCGAGCACGGTCCCGCGGACATGAACACGAGGAGCCAGATGGAGCGCAGCCGCAAAGGGCAAGACCCCGGTCTGCGAGAGGCGGGTCCCGACGTCGAGGCCCTGCGGCGCCTCGAGGCGCTGCAGCCGGCCTATGAGCGCCTGCGCGCCGACCGGATCCGGGCCGAGAGCGACGTCGAGCGCCTGACCGCCGAGCTCGCCGCCGCCCGGGCCCAGGCGCGCGAGGAGCTGGGCACCGACGACGAGGCCGAGATCCGCCGGATGATCGAGGAGGCCAGGGCCGAGAATGCCCGCCGGGTCGAGGCCTTCGCCCAGTCCCTGCGCGCGGTCCAGGACCGCCTCGACGCCCTCGATCCCGGCCGCTGAAGGCGACCGCGGCGTGAGACACCCGTGACACCTGCCGACATCCAGGACGCGCTGACCCGCGCCGGCCGCCTGCTCGCCCGCCTGGAGGCGGCCCGCGACGGCGACCAGAAAACCCTCGCCGAGCGCACGCGGCTCGTCGCCGCCGCCAAGGGCCGGCTCGCGCAGCGCGACGCTATCGATACCTACCTGCGCGAATTGCAGCAGGACGCCAACCGGCGCAGCGTCGCGACCTTCGAGACCCTGCTCACCGCGCTCGTCCAGGAGGTCCTGCCCGGCGAGAAGCCGGTGCGGCTGGATCTCACCACCGAGCGCGGCCTGCCGGCCCTCGATATCGGGGTCGAGCGTCCGGATGGCGGGCGCGAGGACGTGCTGGAGGACAATGGCGGCGCGATGACCAACGTGGTCGGCATGGCGCTCCGCCTGATCGCGGTGGTCAAGGCAGGCGTCGGCCGCTTCCTCGCCCTCGACGAGGCCGATTGCTGGATCGCGCCCGAGCGGGTGCCGGCCTTCTACCGGGTGCTCGACGACGGCGCCGCCCGGCTCGGGGTGCAGTGCCTGGCGATCTCGCACCACGACGTCGCGGGGTTCGATGCCGGGCTCACCGTCAGCCGCATCGCCGGGCGGCCCGAGACCGGGGTGGCGATCGAGGGCCCGGCCGGTCCTTGCGCGTCGCAATGGACGCCCGACAGGCCGGGCTTTCGCTTCATCCGCCTGATCGACGTCCAGGGTTTCTGCGACGCGACCTTGCCGCTCTCGCCCGGGGTCAACGCCCTCGTCGGGCCCAACAACTACGGCAAGTCGACGGTGATCCGGGCCCTGCGGGCGGTGTTCTACGGCGAGGTGCGCGACAGCCTGGTGCGGGCCGGCCGCAGCGCGGCCCGGGTCGAGATCGGCGTCGCCGGGGGCCGCGTGCTCCGCTACGTCCGCCAGCCGAAGCGCACCCCGGTCAACCTGTGGTCGCTGCACGAGGCCGACGGATCGCTGGTGCAGGAGGCCGGCACCACCTTCGAGACCGGCGGGCGCGACGTGCCTCCTTGGGTCGAACGGCTCTACGGCATCACCCGGGTCGAGGAGCTCGACGTCCACGTCGCGCACCAGAAATTCCCAGTCTTCCTGCTCGGCGAAAAACCGGCCCGGCGCTCGGCGGTCTTGTCGATCGGCCGCGAGGCCGGGCTGATCCGCGACATGCAGGCGCTCCAGCGCGAGCGCGTCACCGAGGACCAGCGCACGATCCGCGAGGGCGAGCGCGAGATCACCCGCCTGCACGAGCGCCTCGCGGCCTTCGACGGGCTCGACGCCCTGGCCGAGACGTTGCACGGTCTGCATGACCAGGCCGCCGCCCTCGCTGGGGCGGCGGCGCGCCTGCGCGACCGCGCGGCACTGGCCGAGCGCCTGTCCCGCGCCGAGCGCCTGGCGACGGGGGCCGCCGCCCGGGCGCGGGCGCTCGCCGACCTGCCGGGCCCGGAAGTCGGGGCCGACCTCGGCCGGGCGCTGGCCGAGGCGCGCAACCGCGAGGCGCTCGGCCGTCGCGTGCTCGGCGCTGTCGCCGATCTCGCAGGGGCGCAAGGCAGGGTCGCGGCCCTGGCGGACCTGCCGCCGGAGGCGCCGCAGCCGCGCGACACCGCCCAGGCCGCATCTCACGCCGCCCGGCTGCGCCGGCTGCGGGCCGGCCTCGCCGACGCGGACGGACGGGCTCAGGCTCTGCGCGACCTTCCGGCGCCGCCCGTGCCGGTGCTTCGGCCGGACGCGGCGGCGACCGCCCGGCGCCTCGCCGAGATCGGCCGCCGCCTCGCCGAGGCGCAGGGCCGGGAGGCGGCCTCCCGCGACGGGCTCGCGGCGGCGGAGGCCGAGATGGCGGAGGTGCTGGCCGCGACCGGCGGGCGCTGCCCGGCCTGCGGCACGCCGGCCGCGCCCGCCGCTCTCCTCGCCGGCCACCGCCACGTCCCGGCGGGGGAGGCGGCATGATCCTCGGGCGCGAGCGGCTCGACGCCGCGCCGGTCGCGTGCGCCGGCCTCCTCGTCATCGGCGATCCGCACGTCTCGTCGCGCCGGCCCGGCCGGCGCAAGGATCCGGACTGGCCGGCGCCGGTCCTCGCCAAGCTCGAGCATTGCGTCGCGCTCGCCAACGACCGCGACCTCGCGCCCGTGCTCCTCGGCGACCTGTTCGAGCGGCCGGTCGAGCCGGACGAGAGCCTGAAGTCGCGCCTGATCCGGGTCCTCAAGGGGTTTCACCATCGCCCGCTCGCCAATGTCGGCAACCACGACATCCGCCACACCCGCCTGTCGGACGGCGACAGCCTGGCGATGCTGGCGGTGAGCGACGTCCTCGACGCGGTGCCGGAATCCGGCCCGGCGGCGCAGTACCGGGTGGGGGACCGCCTGATCGGCCTCGGTGCCACGCCCTTCGGGCAGGCGATCCCCTCGGACGCGCGCGGGCTGTTCCCTTGCGCCGACCACACCGTCTGGCTCACCCATCACGACCTCGCCTTCGGGGCGGGTTACCCGGGCGCGGTACCGCCGGAGGCGATCCGGGGCTGCGCGCTGGCACTCAACGGCCACGTCCACAAGCGCCACGCGCCGGTACGGATCGGCGACACGCTGTGGGTCAACCCGGGCAACATCACCCGCGGCTCGATCGACCTGATCGCCCACGTCCCTGCCGTCTTCGTGCTGTCGGGCGACCTCTCGCTCGGCGAGGAGCGGTTGCCCTTCGCGACGGACGTATTCGACCTCACCGGCCGCCAGGTCGCGGCCGACGCCTCGCCGGAGGCGATCGGCCGGGTCGAGAGCGCCTTCGTCTCCCTCCTCCAGGCCGAGACCACTACCGACCTCGCCCGCAGCGACGACGGCGCCCTGATCCGCGAGGAGATCGAGGCGAAGTTCTCTCGCGATGAGACCCCGGAGCCGGTGCGGGCGGCGATCCGCTCGCTGGTCGAGGCGGCGGTGGCGAAGCGGGGCACGTGAGAGCGCAGGCAGGCCCGGCCGACCTTGGCGAGCGGGCCCGTCTTCGAGATGACGACCGTCGAGGAACCGGTTCAGCCCGCCATCGCCTCCGCCGGCAAGGCGAAATCGAGGTTGGTCGGCTCCGGGCGGACGCGGGCGAGCACCGTGGCCGCATCCTCCGGGGAAGCCTCGCGGAGCGCGAAGCCGCCGACCCAGGCCCGGCCGCTGCCCCGGAGGTAGAAGCCGAAATGCAGCGTCTCGGCCTGCTCCGGCACGTCGAGCACGATGCGCCGGGCGGTCCAGCCCTGCGTGCCGGTGAGCGGCCCGTCGACCGCCCGCTCCTCCATGTTGTCGAAGGCGACGCTCCGGCCGATGGCGGCGTCGGCCCGCAGCCACAGGGTGGCGGCGCCGACGACGTCCTGCACCCGCAGCTCGGCGCTGAGGCAGACCCGGCGCCCGCGGAACGGCGCGGCCGCAACGCTCTGCATCAGCGTGGCGAACCCCTTCTCCATCGCCGCGTAGGCGGGATCGTCCTCGGCGTAGCGGCAGCGGATCACGGCCGCCCGGCCGTTTCCGTAGGGCGTCGACGGATCGACGCCCATCTCGTAGAGGTGCGGCTTCGACCCGGAGACGATCCAGCCGGCCGGACGCACCAGAGTCGCCTCCCGCGCCGGCTCGACCGGAGCGGTCAGGCGGGCCGAGAGGATGTTCCAGTTGTCGAGGCCGAAAAGCCGGGCGACGATCTCCAGGCACTCGCCGTGGGACAGGGCCGTGCCCCGCCGGCCCAGTTCCTCACGGAGGGTCTTCGCCATCGCCTTGGCGTCGCGATAGGTGCGCATGATCCAATCCCTGCTCGCGGGCGAACCAGAGGGATCAGGGCCTGCCTTGCTGACCGGTTCGCCCGACGGACGGGGAAGAACGGGTGCGCCTCGCGAACGATGCATTCACCGAACCCCGGACGGGGTGCAGGCGGCGGACTGCATCGGCCCGGCCGCGATCAAAAGGCGAGTCGGGCCGCCGCGTCAAGCCGGGGCCTTCAGAACCCGAACGGATCCGGATAGGGCAACGCCCGCCGCCGCACCGGCGTCTCCGGCAGGATCGGGCGGCTGATATCCACCGCCACCAGCCCCTCGACCGCGAGCGCCAGCACCGCCGCGACGCCGTCCTGGGCGTTGATCGCCATGGCGGCGCACTCGACGAGGCGGCCGGTGCCGCACTCGTCGAGGTGGTGCAGGATCCGCACCCGGTCGCCGGCCGAGACGTAGGCCCGGCGGCAGGCCATGATCAGGCGCACGGTCGAGATCCGCGGCTCGGCCCGCAAGGTCGCAGCGCTCTCGATGACGAAGCGGCGGCCGTCCTCGGCCACCACCGGCTCGCCCGCCACGTAGGCCGTGCGGAAGGGGTGCCGCCCGAGATCGCCCTCCGCCACCACGTCGACGAGCAGGCCCGGCTCGTCGGTGCGCACCTGCTCGAAATCGGCGGCGTGCTCGACCACCGTGTCGCCGAGCGTCAGTCGGACCGGGTTGGGCGCGGCGCGCAGGCGCTCCACCACCGGGTCGAGCGCCGCGATGGCGAGGAAATCCGCGATGAGAGCCTGCCGCGGCACCGCCGGTGCCAGCGCGGTCCCGCGGCGCGGAGCCGTGCCGCGCACGGCGCTGCGGCGCTGGCCCGGGCGTTCGAGCAGGGTCGAGGATTCGAGGAGGGCGGGGGTGCTGATGCG
>NZ_JBEXZS010000131.1:0-3896 GCF_040593685.1 Methylobacterium sp. EM32
TCGACACGGAGTATCGGCTGATCGCCTTCAACAAGGCCCACAACGACGAGTTTTTCCGCGTCAACGGCTTCACCACGAAGGTCGGCGACATCTTCCCCGACCTGTTCATCCCCGAGCAAGCCGCCGTGATGCGCGCCAACATGGCCCGGGCGCTGGCCGGTGAAGCGTACAAGGTCGAAGCCGTCTTCGGCCGGGCCGAGTTCGGCCAGCCATGCTGGGAGATCACCTACACGCCCCTGCGCGATGCGGCGGGCAAGGTTTTCGGCGCCTTCCACCAAGCTCACGACATCAGCGCGCGGCTCAGGGCGGAAGCTGAGCTTCAGGATGCGCAGGACGTGTTGCGGCAGTCGCAGAAGCTGGAGGTTATCGGCCAGCTCACCGGCGGCGTGGCGCACGACTTCAACAATCTCCTCACGGTCATCAAGTCCTCCACCGACCTCCTGAAGCGCCCGGATCTCGCAGAGGCACGGCGCGGCCGCTACATCGAGGCGATCTCCGACACGGTGGATCGCGCCGCGAAGCTGACTGGCCAGCTCCTCGCCTTCGCACGGCGGCAGACACTCCAACCCAAGGTGTTCGCAGCCTGCGACAGCGTGCGGGTACTCTCCGAAATGCTAGGCACGCTCACCGGCTCGCGCATCAGGGTCGTGACCGAGCTGCCGGAGAACGACTGCTTCGTGAACGCTGACCCGAACCAGTTCGACACGGCGCTGGTGAACATGGCCGTGAATGCGCGCGACGCGATGGAGGGCGAGGGGCAACTCACCGTTCGCGTGCGGGCCGTCGAGCGGATGCCGCCCGTGCGCGCCCACCCTGCGGTGGATGGACCGTTCGTGGCGGTGTCGATCAGCGATACCGGCATCGGCATGACACCGGAGACGCTGGGGCGGATCTTCGAGCCGTTCTTCACCACCAAGGCGGTCGGGCAGGGCACCGGCCTTGGGCTCAGCCAGGTGTTCGGCTTCGCCAAGCAGTCACAGGGCGAGGTCGTGGTGGAGAGCGTGGTCGGGCAAGGTACGACCTTCACACTCTATCTTCCCCGCGTGGGTGGCGCGATCCAGGCCCCGGAACGGGGCGAGCGGACGCCCGTGGTGGATGGCCATGGCACCTGCGTGCTTGTGGTCGAGGACAACGTCGAGGTAGGCACGTTCGCCACGCAGGCTCTGGCCGAACTTGGCTTTGCCACGGTCTGGGCGGCCGATGCCGGGGAAGCTCTGGCGGAGCTGGCCGACGACGCGGGTCGGTTCGACGTGGTGTTCACGGACGTGATGATGCCCGGCATGAACGGCGTTGATCTCGCCCGTGAGATCGGGCGGCGTCATCCCGGTTTGCCCGTCATCCTGACCTCCGGCTACAGCCACGTTCTGGCCCAGACCGGCACCGGCGGGTTCGAACTTCTGCAGAAGCCCTACTCGGTCGAACAGCTCTCGCGCACCTTGCAGGCGGTCGCCAGGCCCGACCACCCCAATCGCATCGGCGACGAGTAGCGTCCGGCAACAAGCTGCAGCCCATTTCGACTGTCCACTCTGAGCAGTCCTTCGCCCACGGTGGCCCCTCGCACGGTCAAGCTGATCGAGTCGAGACCGGTGTCCGCGGCAGCCCACACGGTGTCAGGCCCCGCCCCTGAGCCCGACGCAGGCGTCCTGGACGGCACGGCGGAGGATGCGCGACAGATCGGCGACCGAGTAGGGCTTGCGCAGCAGGTCGAAGCCGTGCGTGCCCTCGGCGGCGAGCACGTCGCTGTAGCCGGAGGTCAGCACGACCGGGATGTCCGGCCGGCGCCGGCGTATCTCGCCCGCGAGCTCGACGCCGTTCATGCCTGGCATCACCACGTCCGAAAACACCACCTCGAATTGCGAGGAGTCGCGCTCGATCTCGGCGAGTGCCTGATGCGCATCCTTGGCCCAGACGGTGACGTAGCCGAGCTCGCGCAAGGCCTGCTCGGCGAAGGCGCCGACATCGAGGTTGTCCTCGACGACGAGGACCCGGGTCCCGTGCCCTTCGGCCAGCGCCTCCGGCTCCTCCACCGGCCCGGCGGCGCGTGACGGGCCGACCCGCGGGAGATAGAGGGTGAAGGTCGTGCCCTCGCCGAGCGCGCTCTCGACGGTGATTTCGCCGCCGGATTGCTTGGCGAACCCGAACACCTGGCTCAGCCCCAGTCCCGTGCCCTGGCCCACGGTCTTGGTGGTGAAGAACGGCTCGAAGATGCGCTCCAGGTTCTCGCGGGCGATGCCCGCACCGGTGTCCGAGATCGTGACCGCGACGAAGTCGCCGCGCCGCGGCGGATGCGCCCGGACAGCGGGGATGCGGGAGGCACGGCGGAGCCCGATGCGCAGGCGGCCCTCGCCGTCCATCGCGTCCCTGGCATTCACCACGAGGTTTACCAACGCCGTGTCGAACTGGCTCGGGTCCGCGTTGACGTGAAGGTCGTCCTGTTCCCCGTCAGGCATGCCGAGCTCGACCCGGATGCGTGATCCGGTGAGCGTGCCGACCATGTCGGCGAGCGCCGCCACGGCGCGGTCGGCCGCGAAGGTCTCCGGCCGCAGGGCCTGTCGGCGGGCGAAGGCGAGGAGCTGACCGGTGAGCTTGGCGGCCCGGTCGACCGTGTCGGAGATCGCGCCGACATAGCGGAGCCGGCGCTCCTCGGCGAGGCCGGGCCGCTTCAGCAGGTCGGTCGAGGACTTGATGACCGTGAGCAGGTTGTTGAAGTCATGGGCCACGCCCCCGGTCAGTTGCCCCACGGCCTCGAGCTTCTGCGATTGGCGCAGCTGCTCCTCGAGCGCCCGCCGTTCCGTGACGTTGCGACCGGCGGCGTAGAAGTGGTCCCCCCGGGGAATGGCGTTCCAGGAGATCCAGCGATGACCGCCGTCTCTGGCGCGGACGCGCACGTCGACGTCGTGCAGCGCCAGCCCGCCCGTGACCCGCTCGAAGGCCGCAGCCGCCTCCGCCCGGTCGTCGGGATGGACGAAGGCGTCGAAGCGGGCGCCGACGACGTCGGTCTCCTCCCACCCCAGCATCTCGGTCCAGGCGGCGTTCGCCTTGCGGAAGAAGCCGTCGCGTCCGCAGACCACGAAGAGGTCGCGGCTGGCTCGCCAGACCATGTCGCGCTCGTTGGCCTGCTCCTGGGCGGTGGCCTCCAAGTGGCTTTCAAAGCGGCGCCGGTCGGTGATGTCGTTGAACAGGATGGCGACCCGGTGCTGCTCGGGGTCGCCCACCCTCAGGGCGTGCACGTCGTACCAGCGTCCCATCGCAATGGACCCGCTCTCGAACCTCACCGGTTGGCCGGTCTGCGCGACCGCGCCGTAGGTGTCGAACCAGGAGCGTTCGAGCCGGGGCACGAGCTCGCTCGCCCAGCGTCCAGCCGCATCGTGCAGGCCCGTCTGCGCCGCGAAGGCGGGGTTTACCTCGACGAAGCGGTAATCGACCGCGCGGTCGTCCGCGTCGAAGCGCATCTCGATGACGCAGAAGCCGCTGTCGACGGCGTCGAACAACGCCCGGTACCGGGCTTCGCTCTCGGCGAGTACGCCCTCCGTGGTCCGGAAACGGGTGACGTCGAGCTGGCTGGCGAAGAAGTAGCGGAGTTGTCCCTCCGCGTCGAAGACGGGGCTCACGTAGAGCTCGTTGCGGAAGGGTGTGCCGTCGCGGTGGTAGTTCAAGATCTCGACCACGACGTCGCGCCGGGCCACGATGGCGTCACGGACCTTTGCCACGTCGGCGGGGTCCGTGTCCGGGCCCTGGAGGAAACGGCAGTTTCGCCCGATCACCTCGGCAGCGTCGTAGCCGCACAGGTTCTGGAAGGCCCGGTTGGCGAAGACGATGGGATTGTCTGGCTGGTTGGGGTCGGTGATGATCTGCGGCATGCGAGTCTTCTCCGCCGCCGTGAATAGCAGGTCGGT
>NZ_JBEXZS010000132.1:0-14543 GCF_040593685.1 Methylobacterium sp. EM32
ACCACGACCTCCACCTCCACCCCCTCCTCCACCGCCCAGGCGAACCGCGCCCCGTCCGGCAGGACCCGCGAGGCCGCCCGCAGGGACAGGCCCGTCCGCGAAAGGCGCCAGGCCGCCCCGTCCGGCGTCAGCCGGACCGAGCGGGGCTCGGCGACCAGGCCCTCGCCGGTCGCCTTCAGGCAGGCTTCCTTGACCGACCAATATTCCAGCGCCTGCCGCGGCCGCGCGCCGGCCGGCAGACCGCGATAGGCGGCGAGCTCGGCCGGGTGCAGGAAGACCGGCGCCACGCCGTCCCAGTCGACCGGCCGGGCGGCGCCCTCGACGTCGACGCCGATCCGGCCGGCACGCGACAGCCCGACCGCGACCCAGCCGGCGCCGTGGCTGAGATTCAAGTCGAGGCCCGGGACCCCGGGCAGGAACGGCCGGCCGCCGGCCTCCCGCGCCAGGACGATCCCTGAGGGATCGCGGCCGAGCCAAGTCCCGAGCAGGTGGCGCAGCAGCCCGTGTGCCGCCGTGCGCTCGTGACGGTCCTGGTCCTGCCGAAAGCGGGCGATGCGCGCGGCCTCGTCCGGGGGAAGCTCCAGGCGCTCGGCCGGCAGGGCCGCCACCGCGTCGGCCGGGGCCGCCACCGCCAGCGCCCCGCCCGCGAAGATCAGATTCGAGAGCATCGTCACGTCGCCGCCCCGCCCGCCCGAGCTAATGCACGGGCGAACCGTCCGCGTCACGCCTCCTGCAGGTCGTAGAGGGCGGCGAGCTCGGCCTCGTCCAGGGCGACGCCGCCGGGCGCCAGCTGCTCGGCGAGCTGGCGCGACGCGAAGGCGATGAAGCTGCGGGTCTTGGCCGGCAGCAGCCGCGAGGTTGTGACGAGGTAGATCGGGCTCGGCGGGCCGTGCCACTCGGGCAGCACCCGCTCCAGACGGCCGGCCTCCACGTCCTGCTCGACGTCGATCACCTGGAGGAGGCCGATGCCGTGCTCCGCGAGGGCGAGACGCCGGGCCATGGCCTGGCTGTTGCTGGAGACCGCGCGCGCCACCACCGCCGATACCGTCTCCTCCTCCCGTTCGAGCGGCCAAGTGCCCGACGGAGATGTGCCCGAGGCGGAGGGCGGACCGACCATGACTGCCTGATGCCGCGCGAGGTCGGCCGGATTCACGGGCCGTCCGGCCCGGTCCAGGTAGCCGGGCGCGGCGAACAGGCCGTTCTCGAGCTGCGCCACCTTGCGGGTGATCATCGAGGTCTCCCGCGGTGCCCCGACGGCGAGCGCGAGGTCGTAGCCCTCCTGGGCGAGGTCGACGAGATGGGGCCAGAGATCGAGATGCACCCGCACCTGGGCGTAGCGCAGGGCATAGTCCCGCGCGACGACCGAGAGGTGGTGCAACACCCAGCGGTCGGGCGGCGCCGCGATCTTGAGGAGGCCGCTCGGCCCCTTCGCCTGAGCGATCAGCTCATCGAAGGTGCGCTGCGCCTCCTCCACCAGGCGCGTCGCCTGCTCGTAATAAGCCTCGCCGTGCGGGGTCAATACCAGCTTGCGGGTGGTGCGGTCGAGCAGGCGCAAGCCGATCGAGGTCTCGAACTGGGTGATGCGCCGGGAGAGGGAGGAGATCGGCACGTCGAGCGCCACAGCCGCCTGGCTGAAGCTCTTTCGTTTTGCAACCTCGACGAACAGCGCCATGTCGCGAAGGACTTGCGGGTGGGCCAAACGGGAACCTCCGGGCGGCGGACGGGGACGTGCGGACGCGCGATCCGTGCGTGATCCTCTAGATAACAATGTGCAACTCTAGATAAGAGATCTCCGTCCCGCCCCAGCGTCAACTCCCCGGCGAAAACATTTTCCCATGCGCCCGTCGCTCGTGAGCGGCCGCCACACCAGCTCTGAAGTCGGCTCCTCAACCCGGACATGCACAACCGGAAATACAACCGATGCTACGAACGGGCTTGGGCCCGGTTGACGCAGGGCGCCTCGGCGGGGCAACACCGCCGCGCCGACGCGGACGACGAGGCGTCGGCGGACCGGAGTCTCGTATGTCTCACCCCGTCTCGCCGCTCGCGCCCAAGCACCAGCCGGCCCTGCCGCCGATTGCGGGCGTGCGCCTCGCCACCGCGCAGGCCGGGATCCGCTACCGCGGCCGCACCGACGTGCTGCTGGTCCTGCTCGATCCCGGCACCCGGGCGGCGGGCGTGTTCACCCGCTCGAAATGCCCGTCGGCGGCCGTCGACTGGTGCCGCGAGACCCTGCGCGGCGAAAAGTCCGCCCGGGCCCTGGTGGTCAATTCCGGCAACGCCAACGCCTTCACGGGCCTCAAGGGCCGCGAATCGGTGCGCCTCACCGCCGAGATCGCCGGCAAGGCGGCGGGTTGCGCGCCGACCGAGGTCTTCATCGCCTCGACCGGCGTGATCGGCGAGCCCCTCGACGCCACCAAGTTCGATGGCGTGCTGGCCGATTGCGCCGGCCGCACCGGCCCCGGCGCCGAACGCTGGACGGAAGCCGCCAGCGCGATCATGACCACCGACACCTTCCCGAAGCTCGCCACCCGCCGGGTGCGGCTCGGCGACGCCGAGGTGACGATCAACGGCATCGCCAAGGGCGCCGGCATGATCGCCCCCGACATGGCGACGATGCTCTCCTTCGTGTTCACCGATGCCGACCTGCCGGCGGAGGTGCTGCAGGCGCTGCTCACTCGCGGCGTCGCCAAGAGCTTCAATTGCTGCACGGTCGACGGCGACACCTCGACCTCCGACACCCTGATGCTGTTCGCCACGGCCAAGGCCGGCAACGCCCCGGTTGCCTCCGTGGAGGATCCGGCGCTCGCCGCGTTCGCGAAAGGACTGGACGACCTCCTGATCGAGCTCGCCCAGTTGGTCGCCCGCGACGGCGAGGGCGCGCGCAAGTTCGTCACCGTCGAGGTCGGCGGCGCCACCAATGACGCCTCCGCCCACCGGATCGCGATGTCGATCGCCAACTCGCCGCTGGTGAAGACCGCGGTGGCGGGCGAGGACGCCAATTGGGGCCGGGTGGTGATGGCGGTCGGCAAGGCCGGCGAGCCCGCCGACCGCGACCGGCTGGCGATCTGGTTCGGCGACGTGCGCGTCGCCGTCGAGGGCGCCCGCGACGCCGGCTACGACGAGGAGGCGGCCTCCGCCGCGATGCGCGGCGACGCGGTGACGATCCGGGTCGATCTCGGCCTCGGCGCCGGCACCGCCCGGGTCTGGACCTGCGACCTCACCAAGGCCTATGTCGAGATCAACGGGGATTATCGCTCGTGAGGGCGGCCCCGCTCCTGCTGGCGCTCGTCCTCGCAGGACCCGCTCTCGCCGAGGACGGGCCCGGCCGGATCAGCGTGATCGGCCGGGCGACCCGGGAGGTGGCGCCGGACTTCGCCACGGTGGAGATCGCGGTGGAGAGCCGCGGTCAGACCCCGACTGCGGCTCTCGACCAGAACTCGGCCGCCGCCCGCAAGGTGGTGGAGCTCGCTGGCGAGTTCGGCATCGCGGGGCCCGACCTCGCCACGGCCGCGGTGTCCCTGCGCCCGGTCAGCAAGACGGTGCGTGAGCCCGGCGGGCAGATGCGGGACGTGCCAGACGGCTACCAGGCCAGCAACGCCGTCTCGGTGCGGGTGCGCGATCTCAAGCGCCTCGGCGCCGTGATGCGGCGCCTGCTCGACGGCGGGGCCGACCGGATCGGCGGCGTCGCCTTCGGACTGTCGGATCCCAGCCAGACGGAGAATGCCGTCCGGGCGGACGCGGTGCGGGATGGCAAGCGCCAGGCCGAGACCCTGGCGGAGGCGGCGGGCACCCGCCTCGGGCGCCTCGAGAGCCTCGTCTCGCCGCCGCGGGAGACCGCGCCGGCGCCGATGCATGCCCGCGCCTTCGCGGCGAAGGCCGCGCCCGGCGGCCTCGCCGTCCCGGTCGAGCCCGGCACCCTGACGGTCGAAGCCGCCGTCGAGGTCACCTACCGGGTCGCGCCCTGACGGGCGCGGCCTCCCCCCTCGTCAGGCGAACCGTACACCATGGCAGATCCCCTCAAGCTTCTCCTCGTGGTGGCGGTCGCCCTCGTCGATCCGGACGGACGCGTGCTGCTGGCGCAGCGCCCGCCCGGCAAGCAGCTCGCCGGCCTGTGGGAATTTCCGGGCGGCAAGATCGAGTCCGGCGAGCGACCGGAGGAGACGCTGATCCGCGAGCTGGCCGAGGAGCTCGGCATCACCGTCAAGGCGGAGTGCCTGGCGCCGCTCAGCTTCGCCAGCCACGCTTATGAGACCTTCCACCTCCTGATGCCGCTCTATGTCTGCCGGCGCTGGGAGGGGTTCGTGCAGTCGCGGGAGGGCCAGGCACTCAAATGGGTCCGTCCGCGTGATCTCGCGAGCTATCCGATGCCCCCGGCCGACCTGCCGCTGCTGCCGGCGATCGTCGATTTGCTGGGGCCGTGAAGATGGTTCGACTCGGCTCCGCCGACGGTATCGTCTCACCGGACCTGACACCCTCCGCGTCATCCCGGCGCCGCGAATGCGGAACCCGGGATCCATAACCGCCGACGGTTCAGGGTGGAACGGAACGCTGCCCGTCTCTTCAGGAGACCTCGGCGGTTATGGATCCCGGGTTCTCGGCTGCGCCGAGCCCCGGGATGACGCAGAGGAATTCATCGACGATCTCTGGGAAAGAGGAACGGCCCTGACGACCATTCCTCAATCCTTGAACTCCTCGATCGCGTCGACCTTGTTCGGGTAGAAGGCGAGGTGATCCTTGATCGCAGCCACTTTTGGAAACGGCGCCTCGTAGCTCCACACCGCGTTCGCCCGCTCGACCCCGCCGGCCGTGAGCGAGTAGTAGCTCGCATCGCCCTTGTGCGGGCAGTGCGTGCGGTGCTCGGTGCGCGCGAAGAGGTCCATCTCGGCATCCTCGCGCGGGATGTACTGGACCGGCGGCATCGTGCCCTCGCGCAGGGTGAGGGCCCGGGTGGTCTCGGCGACGATCGTGCCGCCGAGCATCACGCGGATGCGGTGCGAATTCGGCGTGATGGTGATGTCCGTCATGACGGCTCCTTGCGTTCGACGGTGCCGAGGGCATCGGCCAGCCGCGCCTGGGCGCTGCCCGGCCGCAGCGGCTTCTGCTGGCTCTCGTGCGGCACCCAGCCCGAGAGCCAGATCAACTCGAAGGTCGCGCGCAGGCGCCCGTCCGGATCGGCGAAACGCTCGGCGTAGAGCTGGGCGGCCCGCATCAGGGTCGCGCGGCGCATCGTTCCCCGGCGCTCCCGCAGGGCGTTGGTGAGCCCCATGGCGCGCAGGTCGCGCATCAGTCCGAACGGATCGCCGTAGCGCACCGTCACGGTCTCGACGTCGGTGACCGGCAGGGCGAAGCCGGCGCGCTGGAGCAGGCCGCCGAGGTCGCGCACCTCCGCGAAGGGAGCGACCCGCGGGCTCACCCCGCCCTCGACCTCGCTCTCGGCCTGGGTGAGTACCTGGCGCAGCTCCGTCAGCGTGCGGCCGCCGAGCAGGCAGCCGACGAACAGGCCGTCGGGCTTCAGCGCCCGGCGGACCTGGACGAGCGCGCCCGGCAGGTCGTTGGCATGCTGGAGCGCGAGCAGGGACACCGCGAGGTCGAAGCTGCGATCGGCGAAGGGCAGCGCCTCCGGATCGCCGACCGCGACGCCGGAGCTGCAGGGCTCGACAGTGGGGGCGAGGCGCGTAACGGTGCCGGCCCGGCCGCTGGCCCGGAGCCAGGCCGCCGCCGCCGGCACCGGGGTGGCGAGGTCGAGGGCCTGGGGAAATTCCCGCAGCACCGCGCCGAGGCGGTCCGACAGATCGTCGACCGCCCGCGCGACCAGGAAATCGGCGAAGCCGGCGCGGCGGGCGCGGGCGAGGCGCTTGCGGATCAGGGCGGAGTCGAACAGGAGCGGCGAGGACATCGCCCGCTAGATGGCGCCGCGGGCCCCCCGGCGCCAGGGCCTCGTGCGCCGCGGGCCCGCGAAACGCCACCCGCGACAATCGTACCTTGCCGAATCGTTCAATGAATCGCGGTAGAGGTGAGCCCGTGACCCGCACCCTCCCTCCCCTCCTCCTCGCCCTGGCCCTCGCCTCCCCGGCGCTGGCCGCCCCGGCGGCGCCCGCGCCGGCCGCTGCCGCCGCCGAGAGCAAGGAGGAGACGGTGGAGCAGGCCCTGTGCCGGCTGATCGAGGGGGCGGCCCAGTCCAAGGGGCTGCCGGTGGCGTTCCTGACCCGGCTGATCTGGCGCGAGAGCAGCTTCCGGCCCGGCGTTGTCAGCCGCGCCGGCGCCCAGGGCGTGGCGCAGTTCATGCCCGGCACGGCGCAGGAACGCGGCCTCCTCGATCCGTTCGATCCCGAGCAGGCGATCCCGGCGGCGGCGCGGTTCCTGATCGACCTGCGCGGGCGCTTCGGCAATCTCGGCCTCGCGGCGGCGGCCTATAATGGCGGGCCCGGCCGGGTCTCGGCCTGGCTCGCCGGCACCGGCGGCCTGCCGGCCGAGACCCGGGCCTATGTCTCGGCGATCACCGGGCGCAGCGCCGAGGACTGGGCCGCCGCCGCCAAGGGCGATGGCAAGAGCGACCTCGCCGAGCCCGAGGGCACCCGCTGCCTGCAAGTCACGGCGTCGTTGCGCATCCGCGGCCGCACCGAAACCTTCTTCGCCGAGACCGCGGCGGTGCTCGCGCCCTGGGGCGTCCAGCTCGCCGGCAACTTCTCGAAGTCGATCGCGCTGGCGAGCTTCGGCCGCGCCCGCGACCGCTACGTCGCGATCCTGGGAGATGTCCGCCCGATGATCATCGGCACGCGGCTGCGCCACCGCGGCACGCGCGCCTTCTACCGCATCCGCGTGCCCTCCGAGACCCGGGCCAGCGCCGAGGCCCTGTGCGGCCGCATCCGCGGCAGCGGCGGCGCCTGTATCGTCCTGAAAACCTGAGGTTTACGCCGTCTCACCCAAACGGGTGATGACAGGAGGGATCACCCCTGTTTCGTTCACAAAGCGACAACAATCGCGTGGTGGGCGAGCAGGGAGGGAAGCCCCATGAAGTTCGGCGATGGCGTGCCTCGTTGGGCACGGAGGCGGGTCGAGCGGCATTTGGCGCGCCATCAGGACGGCAAGATCGTCCGCTGGATGTCGTTCGAGACGGGACCCCGGCGGGTTCGGACCGGAGCGGAGCCGGTCGAGGCCGGCGGGAACGTCCTGCCCTTCCTCCGCCGGGCCCCGGTCGCGGAGCCCGGCCACGCGGCCCCGATACTCGACGCGACGGGATCGTAACAAACACCTAGAGTAACAGGGGGCTGGCGCGGGGGGCGCCCGCTCTCCTGGCTGGTCCCGACGTCAGTGCGACCGTTCCTGGCCGATCTGGTCGAGCAGGGCGGTGAACCACGGCACGGTCGGATCGAAGGCCTTGCCCCCTCGGATGCGCGGGAACTCGATCGCCCGCAGGCGGCCGCCCTGGTCCTCGTCGTGGCCGATCACCCCGGAGACGCCCTTCAGGCCGCACTCGACCGCGAGGTCGACCATGCCCTGGATCAGCCGCAGGTCGTCCGCGTTCGGCGCGGCCGAGCGGCAGAAATGGCCGGATTTCAGCACCAGGGTCTTCTCCGCCCCGATCATCGGCGCGAAGCGATCGGCGAACCACTTACCGACATTGATCGTGTCGATCTTGACGTGGCCGAACGGATCGCGGCCCAAGACCTCGCCGCGTCCCTCGATCTCGGCCACGATCTCGTCGAGGCCGGCGCCCTCGCTTAAGAAGACCGTGACGCAGTCCTTCGCGTCGAGCCGCTGCTTCAGCCGCGCGGCCTCGCACGCGATGTCGAGGGGCATCTCCGGCAGGTAGACCGCGTCCACCTCCTTGTGCGCCCGGTCGAGCCCGAATTCCGGCAGGAACGCCGTGCGGTCCAGGCGCTCGCGATAGGCCTTGGCCGTCGCGGCGGTGAGCCAGCCGCATTTGCGGCCCATAATCTCGTGGACGATCAGCATGCGCGGGTTGGCGCTCTGCTCGTTGACGATGTTCTCGGCGAAGAGCGCGCCCTGCTCCGCGGCCGTCCAGGCGCCGAGCGTCTGACGGATCGGCACCACGTCGTTGTCGATGGTCTTCGGCAGGCCCACCACCGTCAGGTGGTAGCCGTTCGCCTCGAGATAGGCCGCGAGGTCGGCCGCCGTGGTGTTGGTGTCGTCGCCGCCGATCGTGTGCAGGATCGTGACCCGATCGTGGGCGAGCCGCTCGGCCGCCACCTTCAGCGGGTCCTGGCCCTCCTTGACGAGGCCGCGCTTCACGCAATCCTTGACGTTGGTGAGCTTGATCCGGCTGTTGCCGAGCGGAGAGCCGCCGTGGCGCAGGAGCACGCCAGCGTTCGCCCGCACCTCGGGTGTGACGGTGAGGTGGTCGCCGAGCAGCAGGCCCTTGTAGCCGCTGCGATAGCCGATGATCTCGGTCTCGGGCGAGAGGTCAGTGTAGCGGGCGATCAGCCCGCCAACCGCCGCCGACAGGCAGGGGGCGAGGCCGCCGGCGGTGAGCATGGCGATCTTCTGGCGAGAGTCGCTGGGGGTGGACATGGTGGGCTCCGCATGACGACGCGACGCCCACATTGGGCCGGACGGCCCGCCGGTCCAGCCCTGAACCCCCAGTGTCTCTCACAAAATTCCCGCTACGCCGACGTCGCCAGGGCGAGCGGCGGCGGTGAACGGGAGTGCGTGAGAGATGCTCTCAATCCTTGTCGAGGCTGAGGTCCGGCGCCTCAGGATTCTTCATGCCGACGACATGGTAGCCGGCATCGACGTGCAGGATCTCGCCGGTCATGCCGCGGGACATGTCGGAGATCAGGTAGGCGGCGGTCTCGCCGACCTCGTCGATGGTCACCGTGCGCCGCAGCGGGGCGTTGTACTCGTTCCACTTGAGGATGTAGCGGAAGTCGCCGATGCCGGAGGCGGCGAGCGTCTTGATCGGGCCGGCCGAGATCGCGTTGACGCGGATCTTCTGGGGGCCGAGATCGGCGGCGAGGTAGCGCACAGACGCTTCGAGGGCCGCCTTGGCGACGCCCATCACGTTGTAGTGCGGCATCCACTTCTCGGCGCCGTAATAGGTCAGCGTGAGCAGCGAGCCGCCGTTGGGCATCAGCTTCTCGGCGCGCTGGGCGACCGCCGTGAACGAGTAGCAGGAGATCAGCAGCGACTTCGAAAAGTTCGCCTCGCTGGTCTCGATGTAGCGCCCAGTCAGCTCGTCCTTGTCCGAGAAGGCGATGCAGTGGATGACGAAGTCGATCCCCTCGGGGAAATGCCGGCCGGCGGCCTCGAAGACCGCGTCGATCGAGGCCGGGTCGGTGACGTCGCAATGGCCGACGACCGCCGCGTCGAGCTCGCGGGCCAGCGGCTCGACGCGCTTCTTCAGCGCCTCGCCCTGGTAGGTGAAGGCCAGCTCCGCGCCGTGCTGGTGCGCGCTCTTGGCGATGCCCCAGGCGATCGAGCGGTTGTTGGCGACGCCGAGCACGAGGCCGCGCTTGCCGGCGAGAAGCCCGGTGCGGGGCTGCCCGCCATCCTGTACCTGTGCCCGGTTCGAGTCAGCCATGAGTCACCCAAATAACAGCCGCCACGGGGGCCGGTCTCGGCCGGTCGGACCCGGCCGTGCATGGCTCCCCAGCGGTTTCCTTAACCGACGCCCGCGGGCGACGGAAGTGCGCCGGCTCCGGTAAAGCCGCCGACCCCCGCCGCGCTCAGCTCGCAGCGGTGGCGGCCCGACGCTTGCGGGCGAACTCGGTCAGGGCCTCGTCGGCCTGGGCCGGCAGGGTCACGGCGATGGTGGCGAGCAGGTCGCCGCGGGTGCCGTCCTTCTTCGGCAGGCCCTTGCCGCGCAGGCGGAAGACCCGGCCGGAGCTGGTCATCGGCGGAATCTTCATCTCGACCGCGCCGGTCATGGTCTGGATCCGGATCGGCCCGCCTAGGACCGCGTCCTCAAGCGGGACCTCGGCGGTGGTGCGCAGGTCCGATCCCTCGATCTGGAACCGGGAATCGGCGGCGAAGCGGATGGTCAGGAGCGCGTCGCCCGGCTCGGCGCCGTGGGCGCCCGGATAGCCGAGGCCGCGCAGGCGGATCACCTGCCCGTCGACCACGCCCTTGGGGACCACCACGTCGACCTCGCGGCCGCTCGGCAGGTTGAGGCGCAGCTTGGCCTCGCCGGCGACCTGGTCGAGGGTGACGGTCAGCTCGGCGGCGACGTCCTCGCCCTTCTGCGGCGCGGCGCGGCCGGCCCCGCCGGCGGAGCGGAACGCCTCGCCGAACAGGTGCGAGAAGATGTCCTCGCCGAAGCCGCCGGCGCCGCCGCCCGCCCCGCTGCGGGCCCGGGCCATCGACTCGAAGTCGAATCCCCCGCCGCCGCCGCGGCCGGCACCGCCGCCGCCGCCGAAGCCCTCGAAGCCGGTAAAGCGGGGCTTGCCGTCGCCGTCGATGGCGCCGCGGTCGAACTGCTCGCGCTTCTTGGCGTCGCCCAGGATCTCATAGGCCTGGTTGACCTCGGCGAAGCGGTCCTGCGCCTTGGCGTCGTTCTTGTTGCGGTCGGGGTGGTAGGCCTTGGCGAGCTTGCGGAAAGCCTTCTTGATCTCCGCCTCGTCGGCCGAGCGGCTCACGCCGAGTACGTCGTATGGGTTGCGCATGGCGATCCGATGGCGATTCGAGCGGCACCAGCCCGGGTCCGTGACCGCCTGGGCGACGCCGCTCTCGTGAAACGATGTTGAGCCGTATCTGGCGACCGTGTTGCCGGATTGCAACGCAGGCGGCGCAGGAAGAGGTCAGGTTACGTCACTTCCCGCAGGAGCGCCATTTCGTCCGGCTCACCCCGGCTTCGTCGTCGCCTTCACGCTCTTCAGCTCCCAGGCGCCGCCGGAGGGCCGGCAGCCGGTGCCGCGCACGAAACGGTTGCCGCCCGGCCCGATCACCGAGGCGAGGAAGCCGCGGCAGATCTCGTCGTTCTTGACGAAGGGCAGCCCGGTCGGGTTGACCATGCCGCGCATGCCCGAATCCGGGTTGTCCCACTTCACCGGCTGGCCGTTGCCCTGGGGATCGAGGGCGACGGAGAGCGCCGCCTTGGCGCGGCGCCAATCCTCGCCGGAGAGGTCCGGGCCGAAGCTTTTGGGGGCCGCAGGCGCGATGCTGCCGGTGCTCTCGGGCTCCGGCGGCGCCACCTCCGCCTGCGGCGTGAACATGATGAGCGGCTGGCTGCAGCCGCCGATCGCCAGGACGCTCCCCAGGGCGCTCGCCGCGACGACGAGCCCGAGCGTCACCGAACCGACTTTACACGCACCGCGACGCATTACACCTGTTCTCACGACCGGACGGCCCGCCGCGACGCATGAGAGAGCGACGCCGGCCCGCCCCCGGTTCCGGTTGTCACACGGGCATGGGGCCGACCGGCCCTGGTGCCACTTGGGTAAGGACGATGCCGTGGACGGGTTAACGAAAGATGATTTCACCCAGAACCCGGATCCCTGGGGACTGTTCCGGCAATGGTTTGCCGACGCGCAGGCCACGGAGCCCGAGGATCCGAACGCCATGGCGCTCGCCACAAGCGGCGCCGACGGCCTGCCGGACGTGCGCATCGTGCTCCTGAAGGACGCCGACGAGCGCGGATTCGTGTTCTACACCAATACCCTGTCGATGAAGGGGATGGAGCTCGCGGACAACCCGCGCGCCGCCCTCGTGCTGCACTGGAAGAGCCTGCGCCGCCAAGTGCGGGCCCGCGGCTCCGTGACGAAGGTCGAGGATGCGGAGGCCGACGCCTACTTCGCCACCCGCGCCCGCGACAGCCGCCTCGGCGCCTGGGCGAGCCGGCAGTCGCAGCCCCTCGACAGCCGCGAGACCCTGATGCGGGCGGTGGAGGAGGTGGCCGCGCGCTTTCCCGGCGAGACCGTGGCGCGCCCGCCCCACTGGACCGGCTACCGCATCGCCCCGGTGACGATGGAGTTCTGGCAGGATGGCGCCTACCGCCTGCACGACCGGGTGCGCTTCACCCGCCAGGGCGAGGGCTGGCGGAGCAACCGCCTCTATCCTTGAGAGGCAAGCCTGCCCTGAGGACAAGCCCGCCCCGCGCGGGCAAGCTTTGCTGCGGCGCGGCGAGCCCTGGATTTCCGGGGCCCGGAGCCCTACCCTGAGGCTCTTCGCGCCGCGCGCTATCGTCGGCGCACCGCACCGGACATCCCGAGGAACGGCCGTGGCCCAACCGTCGAACGAACGCCGCCGCGTGATGCTGCTCACCGGCGCGAGCCGGGGCATCGGCCACGCCACCGTCAAGCGCTTCTCGGCGGCGGGCTGGCGCGTCATCACCTGCTCGCGCCACCCCTTCCCGGAGAACTGCCCCTGGGAGATGGGGCCGGAGGACCACCTCCAGGTCGATCTCTCCGACCCCGAGGACACGGTCCGCGCCGTGCGCGAGGTGGCCGGGCGGCTCGAAGCCGAGGGCGGGCTGCTGCACGCGCTCGTCAACAACGCCGGCATCTCGCCGAAGGGGTCCGGCGGCGCGCGGCTCGGCTCGATCGACACCCCGTTCTCCGACTGGACGCGGGTCTTCCAGGTCAATTTCTTCGCCCCCATCCTGCTCGCCCGCGGCCTGTGCGAGGAGCTGACCCGGGCGCGCGGCTCGATCGTCAACGTGACGTCGATCGCTGGGTCGCGCGTCCATCCCTTCGCGGGGGCGGCCTACGCCACCTCGAAGGCGGCGCTCGCCGGCCTGACCCGCGAGATGGCCTCCGATTTCGGGCCGCTGGGCGTGCGGGTGAACGCGATCTCGCCCGGCGAGATCGATACCTCGATCCTGTCGCCGGGCACCGACAAGCTCGTGGCGCAGATCCCGCAGCGGCGGCTCGGCACGCCCGACGAGGTCGCCAAGGCGATCTACTTCCTGTGCACCGAGGCCTCGTCCTACGTGAACGGCGCCGAGCTGCACATCAACGGCGGACAGCATGTCTGAGCGGCGGGCGCTCGCCCTCCTGCTGCCTGCCGCCCTCGCCCTCCTGCTGCCGGCCGCGCCCGCCGCCGCCGGGCCGAGGGTCAGCCTCCTCGACCTGCCGTTCCGGGTGACGCAGCTGCGCGACGCGGGCAGCGAGGCGGCGCTCGCCGTCACCACCGCCGGGCTGCCGCAGCTGCCGCGCAAGGCCGGCCCGGTCGCGGTGGTCTGGGGCGAGAACGGCGCGGCGGTCCTCACCCTGTCGGGCGACACGGTCGCGGTCGTGCCGCTGCCCCTCGACGCGATCGAGGGCCTGACCGCCGGCGAGACGCCGAAGGGCGCGCTGCCGGGCACCCGCCGGGTGCTGGCCGGGCCGGTCAGCGCCTACCTGTCGGGCCCGAGCCGGGGCCCGGACGGGCGCCCGGGCGCCGCCGGCGTGACCGTGCGCGAGCGCCAGAAGGTGACGATGAGCGCCGACCCGAAGCCCGTCCCGGTCACGACCGCGACGGTGCCGCCGGGGCCCGGTGCGGTGTTCGCCGCCGACACCCTGCGTCCGATCGAGATCGACGGGTCGCTCCACCTGCTGGCGCTGGGCGAGCATCCGGAGGGCACCGGCCTCGCGCTGATCGGGCGCCACGATGCCGGACAGGACGGCAAGCAGGACGGGACTTGGCGGGTGCGCGCCGAGACCCCGCCGGAGCTGGGCTCGCTTGCCCTCGCGGCCGACCTGCCGGGCCCGACGCCCGCCGCATTGCTGGTGCGCGGCGAGGAGGGCCGGCTCGAGCACTGGAGCCTCGCCGGCGGGAGGCCGGCCAGGATCGCCAAGAGCGGCGACGGCAAAGGATTCTCTGCCCCCGGTGCCGCCCTCGGGGGCGAGCTGGTGGTGGCGACCCGCGACCGCGCCGCCCTCGCCTACGTCTCCCGCAAGGACCTGTCCGAGCGGACGCGGGCGACCCTGCCGGCGCCGGTCGGGCCCGGCCTCGCGGTGCTCGGCAACCGGATCGTGGTGGCGCTCTCCGACGGGCGGCTCGCCGTGGTGCAAGACGGGGATGCGCGGCCTTGAGCGCGGATTCCGAGGATCCGGCTTGGCGCCGTCGCTACCCGTTGCGCCCCTTCATCGCCGCCTCCGCGGCGGTGGTGCGTGACGGCAGGGTCCTGCTCGCCGCCCGCGGCCAGGCGCCGATGCGCGGGATCTACACCCTGCCGGGCGGACAGGTGGAGGTCGGCGAGACCCTGGCCGAGGCGGCTCTGCGCGAGTTGCACGAGGAGGTCGGGGTGGTGGCCGAGGTGGTCGCCAACCTCGATCCCCTTGAGGTGATCGAGCGCGACGGCGACGGCGCGGTGATGTTCCACTTCGTGATCCACCCCCACGCGGCGCGCTGGCGCTCCGGCGAGCCGACGACCGGGCCGGAAGCCCTCGACTTGCGCTGGGTGACGCCCGACGAGGCGCGCGACCTGCCGACCACGAAGGGGCTGCACGGGGTGATCGCACAAGCCCTCGCGGCGATGGGAGACGAGAGATGAGGCATGCCGTCATCCTGGCGGCCGCCTGCCTCGTCGCGGCGGCCCCCGCCCTCGCCCAGAGCCGGCCGAAACCTGCGGCCAAGCCGCCCGAGAAGGAGGCCCCCGCCCC
>NZ_JBEXZS010000134.1:0-12147 GCF_040593685.1 Methylobacterium sp. EM32
GGGCGGCTCGGGGGCGCAGGGGGTGAGGTGCAGGCTGAAGCGCGAGCCGTGGCCGACCCGGGATTCGAGGCTCAGGCGATGCCCGAGGGCCTGGGCCGAGCGGCGTACGATCGACAGGCCGAGGCCGAGCGCGATCTCGCCGTCGACGCTCTCGCGTCCGCCGCGGTGAAATTCCTCGAAGATCAGGTCCTGCTCGTCGGCCGGGATGCCGGCGCCGGAATCGACCACGTCGATGCGGATCTCGGGGCCCCGCGTCCTCGCCGCCACCAGCACGCCGCCGGCGGCGGTATAGCGGATCGCGTTCGAGACCAGGTTCTGCAGGATGCGCTGGAGCAGCACGAGGTCGCTCGCCACCCAGGCCCGGCCGCCGCGCACCGACAGGCGCAGGCCCTTGCGCGCCGCGAGCGGCCCGAAGCTCGCCTCGATGCTCTCCAGCACGTCGGCGACGAGCACGGGCCGCACCACCGGCTGGATCAGCCCGGCATCGAGCTTCGAGATGTCGAGCAGCGTCTTGATCAGGTCCTCGATCGTCTGCAGGCCGCGCTCGACCTGGCCGACGATGGTCCGCGCCTCGGGCCCCACCCGCATGTCGGCGAGCGCCGAGATCGACAGCCGCGCGGCGTTGAGGGGCTGGAGCAGGTCGTGGCTCGCCGCGGCGAGGAAGCGGGTCTTCGAGCGGTTGGCCCGCTCGGCCTCCTCCTTGGCGGCGGTCAGGTCCAGGTTCGAGCGCTCGAGGCTGCGCATCAGCGCCGTCAGCTCCTCGGTGCGGGAGCGGACCTGGCCCTCCAGGGTGATGGCGGTCTGGAACAGCGAGTAGGCGCTGCCGCGCTGGTCCATCGTGCGCTCGACCTGGGACATCAGGGCGGCGTTGATGCGCTCCAGCTTGGCGATGCGGCGGTGGAGCGCCGCGACGTCCTCGGCCGCCTCCCCGCTCCTCGCCTCGTCCGCGCCGCTCACGGGCCGGCGGGCCGGCCGATGGCGATGCCCGTGAAGGTCTGGTTCAGGTGCATCGAGCGGTACTGCTCGCCGTAGGTCTCGAAGCCGACGACGTTGTAGTGCCGGTAGAGGTCGGCGATGCTGTGGCGGACCTGGTGGATCTCGGCGTCGAGGCGCCGCAGCACGCATTCGAAGCCGATCACCAGGTCGACGCCGCCGAGCCGCGCGTCGAGCCGGGCCAGCTCCTCCCGAGTCGCCTCGACCAGGTCCTTCTGGCGCGCCAGCGTCAGCACCACGCCGCTCTCGATGGCGCAGTGGAAGCTCAGGGACTGGTCCGGGTTGAGGTGGCGGATCGAGCGGCAGAAATAATCGCCGCCGACCCGCACCACGAGGGGGTGCGCCGCAAAGCTCGTGGGAGTGAGCGCGTCGGGATCGAGGCCGAGCGCGTTGGCGTACTCGACCGCCGCCGGCTCGGCGTTGAGCTCGCGCACGGTGCGCTGCTCGTGGTCGGTGTCGGTGACCACGAACTTGACGCTGGTCGGCTCGAAATTGTCGTTCTTGAAGATCTCGACCGGGAAATCTGACTCGATCAGCAGCAGGATCGCGGCCCGGCGATGCACCTGCCCGTCATGGATCAGCGCCGTCTCGGAGAAGGTCAGCTCGTCGCCGGCCGAGCCGCCGACGAGCGGAACCCCGTCGAGCCCGTAGCCGATGGCGGCGATCACCGTCTCCTCGGCATTGGCGAGGCCGTCGATGAGCGAGATCGCGAACCGCTGCCCGCCGCGGGAGATCCGCTCGTGGGCGCAGCGCAATGCGCGGATCGAGGCGGCGGCGCGCTCGGCGTCGAGGTGGTCGACCGCCTCCAGCACCGTCGAGGCGATGCGGAAGCCCTCGTGCGGGAAGGCGATCGCCACGAGGCCGCGGTCGAGCCCGGCCATCGGGCTGATCTCGCCGGACGAGGTGCAGCCGGCGACCCGCACGCCCGGGAAGGCGCGGGCGAGCGCCGCGTTCAGCGCCTCGACCCCGTAGACCGGCGAGAAGAAGATGACGAGATGGGCGATGCGGGCGATGTCGAGAGAGGCGGCGAGCGCCGCCACGGCGGCCTCGGCCCCGGCCGCCTCGGTCCAGGCGGTCTGGATGCCGCAGCGATGCGAGCGCGTGCGCGTGTCCTCGCCCAGCCCCTTACTCGGTTCCTTGCCCGGCATGGCTCGCGCCGAGTCTGCCCGCGCCAAGGTGTCCAGCACCAAGCGGTCCCTCCCGTGTTGCCGGCTCCGTTGCGGCATTGCCGCCATTATGCGGCGCGGGGATGCGGCTGGCAACAAAGGCGTCAAGGGTGCGCAGGCGCGGCCGGTGCGGCGGCCACGCCTGCGCTGGGGAACGGACGGGCGATCGCCCCCGCGATCAGCGGCCACGCCGCCCCACGCGACGCCGCCGCCAGATGCCATTGTCCGCTCCCACCCGCTCCGCGGTGAGGAGGTCCTTCGGCCGCCGAGGTCGCACGACGATAGGACCGGGGTGGCGCCGGCCACCATTGGACCAATGTGCAGGGCGGAGAGGATACGGAGGATCCATACCAAAGCATGGTGGCTGCTGAGGGACCCGCATGCTAACCCTTTCTTCGACT
The DNA here is from genome assembly GCF_040593685.1 of Methylobacterium sp. EM32. Classification (NCBI taxonomy): domain Bacteria; kingdom Pseudomonadati; phylum Pseudomonadota; class Alphaproteobacteria; order Hyphomicrobiales; family Methylobacteriaceae; genus Methylobacterium; species Methylobacterium sp. EM32. The sequence goes on from NZ_JBEXZS010000134.1 coordinate 2,561, forward strand.
TATGGGTGCGGCAGCGTTGCTGCACTCGATTTGCGAGTGCGCGTGCCGTGCGGCCTTCCGTGCGGTCCCGCGCCGGCGAGAGGATGATCCGCTGCGATGGTGGGATTGACCGGTCCGGCCCCTGGGGTGTCTCTTCCACGGCCGGACGGAGCACCGACGCCCGTCGCGGAGGGGTCGGACATGCACCTGATCATCGTCGACGATCACCCGTTGTTCCGCGATGCCCTGAGCAGCGCGGTCCGCCTCGCCTTCCCGGCCGCCGAGGTCGAGGAGGCGGACGGCATCGAGAGCGCCTGCGCGGCCCTGTCCCGCGGCCGCTCGATCGACCTGACGCTGCTCGACCTCACGATGCAGGGCGTCAACGGGTTCGACGGGCTGATCGCGATCCGCACCCGCTTCCCGCGCATCCCGGTGCTGGTCGTCTCGGGCCTCGACGATCCGCGCATCGTGCGCGAGGCGCTCGCCCACGGCGCCGCCGGCTTCGTGCCCAAGGCCGCCGGCAAGCCGGTGCTGATCCGCGCCATCACCGACGTGCTCAACGGCGCGGTGTTCGTGCCCGAGGGCGTGACCGGCCCGGCGGAAGCGCCCGGCCGCAAGCCCGGCAAGGCGCCGATCGCCGAGCGCATCGCCGAACTGACCCCGCAGCAGGTCCGGGTCCTCCTGATGATCCGCCAGGGCAAGCTCAACAAGCAGATCGCCCACGAGCTCGGCGTCGGCGACTCGACCGTGAAGGCCCACGTCTCGGAGATCCTGCGCAAGCTCGGCGTCATCAGCCGGACCCAGATCGTCATCGAGACGGCGAACCTGGATTACGATCATATTCTGGCGGGGTTGCCGTCGAGTTGATCGAAGAACGTTCAATCAAAACGCATCCACCTCGACACCGCTCGACGTCATCCCGGGGCTCGCCACAGGCGAGAACCCGGGATCCATCACCGCCGACCTCGTAGAAGGAAGATCATCCCGTTCCACCTCGTCCTGCATCGTCAGCGTTGATGGATCCCGGGTTCCTCTGCGCGGCCCCGGGATGACGATGGAGGGTGTGAGAGCTTTCCGTCACGAGCTTGAACCGCCCCTCATCCATCCTTACGACGAAAGTCTAATCCTTCCCCAGCGTCCCCGACTCGCCGCCGCATTGGCAGCCCCCGGCGTTTCCTTTACCCGAAAGTCGAAGGAAGCCGCCGAAGCCCGTTTTCAGCCCGGCGGCGTAGCCGGGAGGAAACCGCATGACAGCCGTCCGGAAACACGGACCCTGGGCCCTCGTGGGCGCGCTCGGGGCCGCCGCCCTCGCCGTCGTGGCGACGCAGCGCGGCGAGAGCATCAACGCCCTCTGGATCGTCGTCGCGGCGGTCTCGGTCTACCTGATCGCCTACCGCTACTACTCGCTCTACATCGCCGACCGCATCATGCGGCTCGACCCGACCCGCCAGACCCCGGCCGTGCGCCACAATGACGGGCTCGATTACGTCCCGACCGACAAGTACGTCCTGTTCGGCCACCATTTCGCGGCGATCGCGGGCGCCGGCCCGCTGGTCGGCCCGGTGCTGGCCGCCCAGATGGGCTACCTGCCGGGCCTGCTCTGGATCCTCTCCGGCGTGGTGCTGGCCGGCGCCGTGCAAGACTTCATGGTGCTGTTCGTCTCGATGCGCCGCGACGGCCGCTCGCTCGGCGAGCTGATCCGGACCGAGCTCGGCACGATCCCGGGCGTCGTCGCGTTGTTCGGCGCCTTCCTGATCATGGTCATCATCCTGGCGGTGCTGGCCTTGATCGTCGTCAAGGCGCTGGCCGAGAGCCCGTGGGGCACCTTCACGGTGATGGCGACGATCCCGATCGCGCTGCTGATGGGCGTCTACTCGCGCTGGATCCGCCCGGGCCGCATCGGCGAGGTCTCGATCCTCGGCTTCGTGCTGCTGATGGCGGCGATCGTCTTCGGCCAGAACGTCGCCAACGACCCGACGCTGGCGGCGATGTTCACCTTCACCGGCACGCAGCTGTGCTGGATGCTCATCGGCTACGGCTTCGTCGCCTCGATCCTGCCGGTCTGGCTGCTGCTGGCGCCGCGCGACTACCTCTCGACCTTCCTCAAGATCGGCACCATCGTCGGCCTCGCGCTCGGCATCCTGGTGCTGGCGCCACATCTCCAGATGCCGGCGGTGACGAAGTTCGTCGACGGCACCGGGCCGGTCTGGTCGGGCTCGCTGTTCCCGTTCCTGTTCATCACCATCGCCTGCGGCGCGGTCTCGGGCTTCCACAGCCTGATCTCGTCGGGCACGACGCCGAAGCTGATCGACAACGAGGTCAATGCCCGCTTCATCGGCTATGGCGGCATGCTGATGGAATCCTTCGTTGCCGTGATGGCGCTCGTCGCCGCCAGCGTCATCGATCCGGGCGTGTACTTCACCATGAACTCGCCGGCGGCGGTCGTCGGCACCACGGCCGAGAGCGCGTCGACGGCGGTCACCGCCATGGGCTTCCCGATCTCCGCCGACACCATCAAGCAGACGGCGTCCGACGTCGGCGAGCACACCGTGATCTCGCGGGCCGGCGGCGCGCCGACGCTGGCGGTCGGCATGGCCCACATCATCTCGAACGTCATCGGCGGCAAGGCGATGATGGCGTTCTGGTACCACTTCGCCATCCTGTTCGAGGCCCTGTTCATCCTCACCGCCGTCGATGCCGGGACGCGGGCCGGGCGCTTCATGCTCCAGGACCTGATCGGCGTCGCGGTGCCGGCCTTCAAGGACACGTCGTCCTGGGGCCCGAGCATCGTGGCGACGGGTCTCTGCGTCGCGGCCTGGGGCTTCTTCCTCTACCAGGGCGTGACCGACCCGCTCGGCGGCGTGAACACCCTGTGGCCGCTCTTCGGCATCTCGAACCAGATGCTGGCGGCGATCGCGCTGACGCTCTGCACCGTGGTCATCTTCAAGATGAAGCGGGAGCGCTACGCCCTCGTCACCATCGTGCCGACGCTGTGGCTCGTCGCCTGCACCCTGACCGCCGGCCTGCAGAAGGTCTTCTCCGCCGATCCGCGGGTGGGCTTCCTGGCGCATGCCGACCGCTACGCCACCGCGCTCGCCGAGAACAAGGTGCTGGCGCCGGCCAAGAGCGCCGACCAGATGCGCCAGATCATCTTCAACGACCGCGTCGACGCGGTGCTGGCGCTGGTCTTCGTCGGCGTCGTGGTGGCGATCATCGCCTTCGGCGTCCAGGCCTGCCTCAAGGCCTACCGGGCCGACCGCTGGACCGCCGTCGAGGCGGATCCGCGGGCGGTGCCGGCGGCGGCGGAGTGAGCCGATGGGCACCGAGACCTTGCGCGAGCGCTGGACGACCCTGACGCGCTGCGTCTGCGACGGGGCGCGGCTGATGGTCGGCCAGGGCAACTATGACACCTACGTCGCCCATATCCGCAAGACCCATCCCGACCAGCAGCCGATGACCCCGACGGAGTTCTTCCGCGAGCGCCAGAACGCCCGGTTCGGCGTCGGCGGCCGCGGCGGCTTCCGCTGCTGCTGACAGTCCCGCCCGCGCAGGGCTTTAATCCTGCGCGGGCGAAACAACACGCAATGCCGGATCCGGTTCCGGCAAAGACGAAAGGCGTTCACGAGTCTTTCAGGTTACACCCGTAACGCTTGCGGCGGGATGATGGCAGGGACGTCGCAAGTCGCCGCTGCCCCAACACGATCCGGTAAAGCGTGCCTTAACTAGGGCTGATCGGACAGCATGGCGGCGGCGCGCAATCGGCACGGCTGAGCTGACCGGGGCGGTGCTACAGATGGGGTCCCTCATCCGCACACGCCGTTAGCCCCGTGGCCACCCTGACACTCCCCGTCGCCGTCCCCTCCGCCCGCCCGGCCTTGCCGGCCCTGCTCGGCGATCAGCCGCTGCGCGGCATCGTGCTGGTGGTGGTCTCCACCGTCTTCCTGTCGAGCTCCGACGCGACCGCCAAGTACCTCACCGGGCAGCTCTCCGGGATCGAGGTGGCGTGGCTGCGCTATGTCGGCTTCCTCGCCGTGATGCTGGCGGCGGCCGTGGTGCGGGCGCATCTCAAGCGCGGCGCCTCGCCATTCCGCAGCGCCCGGCCGGGCCTGCAGGTGGTGCGCGGCGTCGCCCTCGTCGGCTCCTCGCTGCTGTTCCTCGCCGGCCTGCGCACCCTGCCGGTGGCCGAGATCACGGCGATCGCCTTCGTGTCGCCGATCTTCGTCACCGCCCTGTCGATCCCGGTGCTCGGCGAGAAGGTCGGTGCCCGGCGCTGGGCCGCCGCCCTCGTCGGCTTGCTCGGCGTGCTGATCATCGTGCGGCCGGGCACCAGCGCGTTCCAGACCGCCGCCCTGCTGCCCATCGTCTCCGCCCTGTTCTGGGCCGCCGCCCTCGTCGTCACCCGCAAGATCAACGGCTACGACGCGCCGCAGACCACCATGACCTGGTCGGCCATCGTCGGCTTCGTGATCCTGTCAGGCTTAGTGCCCTTCGTCTGGGAGACCCCGAACCTCGACCAGGTCGCGATCGGCGCCGCGATCGGCTTCATCTCCACCGCCGGGCACTGGATCGTCACCATCGCCTACCGCCACGCCCCGGCCTCGACCCTGGTTCCGTTCTCCTACAGCCAGATCATCTGGGCCGGCCTCCTCGGCTTCCTGTTCTTCGGCACGGTGCCGGACGCCTATATGGGCCTCGGCGTGCTGGTGATCTGCGGCAGCGGCCTCTACACCGCCCACCGCGAGCGGATGCGCCGGGTGCCTGCCCCGACCGGAGTGCTGCCGGCGGGTGGGGTGCGCTGAAGGGCCTTCCCGACCACCGTCGCATCGATCCTCCCAGGCGGCCGGCTCATGCCGGCCGCCTGTTTTTCTGATTATGTCTGTCGCCGAACCCGCAGACCTCGTCCTTGACCCAAGGGCAATACCGCAACATCATCTCGAGAGCTGATCCCCTTCGTACCGAGAGATCGTTCCCGGAGGATGACGTGGCCCATTTCCTCATCCTGCTCGTCTCGAACGCCATCAGCGTCGTCCTCTACGAGATCATGCAGGTGGCGCTCGTCGGGACTCTGGATCCGGCCATCGTGCCCCTGGCGGCAGGGCTGGCGGCCTGGTCGACGATGGTCTTCGTGAGCCTGCTCCGCCCGGTCGAGCGGCGCTTCACGAGCGACCAGCGCCTCGGCTGGCTCATCGGCAGTCACTTCAGCTTGATCTACGCGGTGATGCAGGGTGCCCCGCTCTGGCGCTTGCCGGATGGCTACAGCACGTCCGTCGTCACGGCCGTGCTGTGCCTGCCGGTGATCGCGCTCTCCCAGATCACGATTTGCGCCGTGTTCACCCGCGAGGAGCGCGACGGGTGGAGCTTGCGCGCGTGTAGGCGCGCCGCGGCGACATCGGGCGCCCCGACCGCCTGATCCGGCGCCGCCCTTCCAACACGTCCTCAACCCCTCTAAGGACACGCCTCCCCGTCGCCCCCGAATCGCGGAGTCGTCATGTCCAGCATCACCCAGCGCATCGCCACCGAACTCGGCGCGCAAGAGTGGCAGGTCAAGGCGGCGGTGGAGCTTCTGGACGGCGGCTCGACGGTGCCGTTCATCGCCCGCTACCGCAAGGAAGTGACCGGCACCCTCGACGACGCGCAGTTGCGCACCCTGGAGGAGCGCCTGCGCTACCTGCGCGAGCTGGAGGCCCGCCGCGTCGCGATCCTCGAGAGCGTGCAAGGCCAGGGCAAGCTCGACGACGCGCTGAAAGGTCAGATCCTCGCCGCCGACACCAAGGCCCGGCTCGAGGACCTCTACCTGCCGTTCAAGCCGAAGCGCCGCACCAAGGCGCAGATCGCCCGCGAGGCCGGCCTCGGGCCGCTGGCCGAGGCTTTGCTCACCCGCCCCGACCAGGTACCGCTCAAAGCCGCCGCTCCGTTCGTCGACGAGGGCAAGGGCGTCGCGACGCCGGAAGCGGCGCTCGAGGGCGCCCGCTCCATCCTGGTCGAGCACTTCGCCGAGAATGCCGAATTGGTCGGGCAGTTGCGCGAGGCGTTCTGGACCCGCGGCAAGCTCGTCTCGCGGGTACGCGACGGCAAGGCCCAGGCGGGCGCCAAGTTCTCCGATTATTTCGACTTCTTCGAGCCCCTGACCCGTCTGCCCTCGCACCGGGTGCTGGCCCTGTTCCGGGGCGAGAAGGAGGAGGTGCTGGACCTGCGCCTCGACGAGGCACCGGAGGGCGTCGACGCGCAGGCGCTCTATGACGGCCGCATCGCCCTCTCCGCCGGGATCCAGGATCGAGGCCGGCCCGGGGACCGCTGGCTGATGGAGGCGGTGCGCTTCGCCTGGCGCACCAAGCTCCGGCTCTCGATCGAGCTCGACCTGCGGGCGCGCCTCTGGGACGCCGCCGAGACGGAGGGGGTGCGGGTCTTCGCCGGCAACCTGCGCGACCTGCTCCTCGCCGCCCCCGCCGGCGCCCGGCCGACGCTCGGCCTCGATCCGGGCTACCGCACCGGCGTGAAGGTCGCGGTGGTGGACGCCACCGGCAAGGTGGTGGCGACGGACACGATCTACCCGCACGAGCCGCGGCGCGACTGGACCGGCTCGCTGATGACGCTGGCGAAGCTCTGCCGGGCCCACGGCGTGGAACTGGTGGCGATCGGCAACGGCACCGCCTCGCGCGAGACCGATCGTCTGGCCGCCGAGCTGATCGCCAAGCAGCCGGAGCTCAAGCTCACCAAGGTGATGGTGTCGGAGGCCGGCGCCTCGGTCTACTCGGCCTCGGCCTATGCCAGCGCGGAACTGCCGGGCCTCGACGTGTCGTTGCGCGGTGCGGTCTCGATCGCCCGGCGCCTGCAGGACCCGCTGGCGGAGCTGGTGAAGATCGAGCCGAAGGCGATCGGCGTCGGGCAGTACCAGCACGACCTGGCGGAGGGGAAGCTGTCGCGCTCCCTCGACGCGGTGGTGGAGGATTGCGTGAACGGCGTCGGGGTCGACGTCAACACGGCATCGGGCCCGCTTCTCGCCCGGGTGTCGGGCTTGAGCGAGCGGGTGGCGCAGAACATCGTCAGCCACCGCGACAGCAACGGACCGTTCCGCAGCCGCTCGGGGCTGAAGAAGGTCGCGGGGCTCGGGCCGAAGGCGTTCGAGTTGTCGGCGGGCTTCCTGCGGATCCAGAACGGCGACGACCCGCTCGACGCGTCGGGCGTGCACCCGGAGGCCTATCCAGTGGTGCGCCGCATCCTCCAGGCGACGAAGAGCGACATCAAGGCAGTGATCGGCAACGGCACGGTGCTGAAGGGCCTGAACCCCAAAACCTTTACCGACGAGACCTTCGGCCTGCCGACCGTCACCGACATCATCGCCGAACTGGAAAAACCCGGCCGCGACCCGCGCCCGACCTTCAAGACCGCGACCTTCCAGGAGGGCGTCGAGACGATCGGCGACCTGAAGCCCGGCATGGTGCTGGAGGGGGTGGTGACCAATGTCGCGGCCTTCGGGGCCTTCGTCGATATCGGCGTGCACCAGGACGGGCTCGTCCACATCTCGGCCCTGTCCAAGACCTTCGTGAAGGACCCGCGGGCGGTGGTGAAGCCCGGCGACGTGGTGCGGGTGAAGGTCCTGGAGGTCGATGCCCCGCGCAAGCGCATCTCGCTGACGATGCGCCTCGACGACGAGGTCGGCGCAAGGCCGCCGCGGGAGCAAGGCGGCCAGCATCGCGACGCGCCCCGGCGGGACGCGCCGCGCCCGCAAGGACGCCGCGAGGAGCCGGCGGGCGGTGGGGCGCTGGCCGACGCCCTGCGCAAGGCGGGGCTCGATCGCGGGACGCGGCGCTGACGGGGGCTCTTGCCTCGCACGGATGCGCTCGTTAGCGCAGCGCCCGATCGCGTGGCAGCACGGTCCACGACACTGCTCCAGGTCTTTGATTTGCCGCATACGGACGCCAACCTGGTCGACCGATCCGTAAGCCACAGCGGCGACTTGCCCGATCCCTCCGCGCGCTCCTGCCGTGTCCCGCGAAATCCGACGATCCTGCGCCCGGCCGGCGCCCAGGTGCCGTAAGGATCCCGCAACCATCGTGGGGCGAGACTGGGAACGGAACGGCAGAGCTTCGAGTTGAGCGCGGCCGATCCGGGAGGCATCCTTGAGACGTCCCTTCCTCTCCCTGCCCGGGCCGCGCCTTGCGGCCTGCCCGCACCCTTTCCTCAGGCCGGGCCCGGCGTGACCGGCCAACCCTCGCGACGCCGGTCCCACGAACGTCCGGCCGTCTGATCCCCGTTCGACGGCTCGCAAAACCGCCCTGGCGGCGCCATCATGGGCGCGCCCGCCACTGCCCGCTTCTCGCTTGCACGAACGTCCCTTGCACGACCGTTCCCCGAAGCAAGGCCGTGTCGAGACGACGGCCCCCCCGATCCCCCGGCCGCCGCGGGCGGCGCGGTGGATCCCGCACGCGATCCTGGTCGCGGGCCTGCTCGCGACGGGTCTCAGCACCGCCCTGATGTGGCGGGCCGGGAGCCTGCGCGACCGGCTGACCTTCCTTCACGCCACCGACATCGAACTGCGCACAGTCGAGGACCAGTTCCGGACCTACACCGCCCTCCTGCGGGGCGGAGCCGGCCTGTTCGCCGCCAAAAGCGACACCGTCACGCTGGCCGAGTTCCGCGCCTACGTGCAGCGGATCGAGTTCCAGGAACTGTATCCCGGCTTCCTCGGCATCGGCTTCACGCCGGCGATTCCGGCCTCCGAGCGCGAGCGGTTCGCCGCCCGGGCCGCTGCGTTGGGCGTGCCGGATTTTCGCGTGCGCCCGCCGAGCGACTATCCCGTGCTCAGCCCGATCCTGTTCGCCGAGCCGCCGAATCCGCGCAACCAGGCCGCGATCGGCTACGACGTGATGTCCGATCCGGTCCGCCGCGACATGGTCGAGCGCGCGCGCGACAGCGGCCAGCCGGCCGCCTCGGCGCGGATCCAGCTCGTGCAGGAGATCGACGCGAACAAGCAGGCCGGCTTCCTGGTCGCCATGCCGGTCTATGCCGGCGGCACCGTCCCGCCCGACCTCGACGAGCGTCGGCGGCGCTACCTCGGATTCGTCTTCGGCGCCTTCCGGGCCGACGACCTGTTCAACAGCATCGTGGCGGCGGAGGCCGAGGAGGATGCCGCCTTCGCCATCTACGACGGCGCCCCCGGCGAGGCGACGCTGCTGCACCGCTCCACGGGGGCGCCGAACACGACGCCCGGCCGCCTCACGCGCGAGGCGACGATCGAGCTGGGCGGCCGCACCTGGACGGTGGTGTTCGAGCAGCGCGTCTCGGCCCGGCGCGCCTCGGCGCTGCCGGAGATCGGGCTCGTCTGCGGCGGCGGCCTCCTCGCCAGCGCCCTGCTCGCCTTCGCGGCGTTCCGGCAGCGCCGCACGCAGGACGAGATCCGCCGCCTCAACGCCTCCCTGGAGGCCCGGGTCGAGGAACGGACGCGCGACCTGCGGGACGCGGCCGAGAGCCTGCGGCAGGCCGGCGAGGAGCGCGCCCGCATCGAGGAGGTCCTGCGCCAGTCGCAGAAGATGGAGGCGGTGGGCCAGCTCACCGGCGGCCTCGCCCACGACTTCAACAACCTGCTCGCCGGCATCTCGGGCTCGCTG
>NZ_JBEXZS010000135.1:0-22214 GCF_040593685.1 Methylobacterium sp. EM32
TTCACGATCGCGTTGCAATCGCGAAGCTCTCTAGGTCTTTGACTTTGCCGCATTTTCTACGACGAACCGGCATCCACTTCGTCGGAAAATGCTCTAGTCCGGCTTGGCCGTCTTCAGTCGCGCGACGGCTGCCTCCGCCGAGGCAGCCTCCAGCAAAGCCGGCCAGTCGTCGGGCGGGTTACCCTTGTCGAGCATCCCTTTGAAGACCCGATAGGCATCCGTCTTCGCGCCGTAGGTCCGCAACGTGGTCTGGTCGTTCGCCCAAGCTAGGATGATGATCTTCGTTCGACCGTCGTAGCGGAAGAAGAGCCTGAAGTGGCCGTTGCCGAACTTGGCCCGGAACCAGTGCTTCCGATCACTGCCGGGCGTGCTGCCCTGCCGGTATTCCGGCCGGGTCGGATCGGCCGGGATCGTCTCGAAGATCAGCGCGGCGAGCATGGCGAGGAGCTTCGCCTGCGTGGTCCTCTGGTCGCCCGTCGCGTCGGCCGCCCTGGCCTTCGCGACGGCTCCCGTCAACCTCTCGAGCTGGTCGAGCAGAAGAGGATGGGCGAAGATCGTCCAGCCGTTGACGACCATGGCATCAGAGCGTCACGTCGCCGTCGATCTCCTCGTCGAGATCGACGGTCATCCCGGCTGTCAGTGACACGATACTCTCCGCGAGATCGGCGGGGAAAACGGCAATCCGCGAGGGGTTGCGAGCCATGTCCTGCGCGAGGAACGTCAGGAACCCGTCGATGACCGGATCCGTCTCCTCCGCCGCGTGCAGGCTTACCCGGCCATCCTCGCTCACGACGTAGTCGATCTCGCCGCCGTAGCTCACGCCGAGCGCCTGGCGGACCGCCTTGGGCACCGTCGTCTGCCCTTTCGCCGTGATTCTGCTGCGCTCGCGAATCAGGGTCGGCATCGCCGTCTCCGTCATTAAGTAAGGATTATTACTTGCTTGGTGAAAGAGCTGTTGGCAATGGCAAGACCCTGCCCCGCGTCCCCCGCGCTTGAGCCCACCCGATCCCACCGGCTATCCCAGCCGGCAGGCGGGCGCGAAGGATCCGCCGGAGGGTGGACGATGCTGAGATTCGCCTTGCTCGCCGGAGCGGTGCTCGCCGGCAGTCACGCCCTCGCCGCGCCGGCACAAGCTGCGCCCCGCGACGAGTTCTACTGGCTCGGCGAGATCAACAAGGCGAGCGCCGTCATCAACACCGAGCAGCACCTGCTCGACCCCGCGCTCGCGCCGCGGATCGCCCAAGGGCTCGACGCCGTGCTGCGGGCCGGCGACCAACCCGGCGCGAAGCGGCCGACCTTGGTCATCACCTTCGAGCCGCTGCTGATTCAGGCGGCCGGCGTCGAGGCGACGCTGCTGCATGCCGGCCGCTCGAGCCAGGACATGCTCGCCACCGTGCGGGCGGCGATCATCCGCGACGAGATGCTGCGGCTCGCCGAGGCCCTGCGCAGGACCACCGCCACGATGGTCCGCCTCGCCCGGGCGCACGAGGGCACGGTGGTGCCGAACTACACCAACGGCGTGGCGGCCCAGGCCAACAGCTACGGCCACTATCTCCTCGGCCACGTCGCCGGGCTCACGCGCGATGCCGAGCGGCTGCGCCAGGCCTTCGCGCGCCTCGACCGCTCGCCGATGGGCACGACGGTGCTGAACGGGACGAGCTGGCCGCTCGACCGCCCCCGGATGGCGGCCTATCTCGGCTTCCCGGCCCTCGTCGACAACGCCTACGACGCCGCGCAGATCTCGGCGACCGAGATTCCGGTCGAGATCGGCGCTGTCGCGACCGCGATCGCGCTGCATTGCGGCGCCTTTGTCGAGGACGTGATGACGCAATACGCGCAGCCGCGGCCCTGGATCCTCCTGCGGGAGGGCGGCGGCAACACCTACGTCTCCTCGGCAATGCCGCAGAAGCGCAATCCGGGCCTCCTCAACGACACCCGGGCCGAGGCCTCGCGCGTCGTGTCGCTCGGCATCGGGCGCGCGATCCAGGCCCACAACATCCCGCCGGGGATGAGCGACGCCAAGACCGTGCGCGACAACGCCGCCGTGCTGGCCGGCGCGACGCGGATGCTGGAACTGTGGGACCGTGCGTTGAACGCCCTCGTCATCAGCCCCGAGCGCGCCCTCGAAGAGCTCAACAGCGACTGGACCGCCTCGCAGGAACTGGCGGACGTGCTGATGCGCCGCTACGCCCTCCCCTTCCGCGCCGGCCACCACTTCGCCTCCGAGATCGTCGACTATGCCCGCGCGCACGACATCCGGCCGAGCGACTATCCTTACGCTGAGGCGCAAAACATCTATGAGCGGACGCTGCACGAGATGAGCCTGCCCGCCGCACCCCTGCCGATGAGCGAGGCGGAGTTCCGCCAGACCCTCGACCCGGTGGCGATCGTGCGCAACCGTGCGACGACCGGCGGGCCGCAGCCGGCCGAGATGGCGCGGATGCTCGACGCCGCCGACCGGGCGGTGGCCGGAGAGGCGGCGTGGATCGCCGAGCAGCGCGGGCGGATCGACGCCGGCCTCGCGTCGCTGGACAAGGATTTCGGCAAGCTGCTGGCGCAGGCGCCGCATTGAGGGTCTGCCGCTCCTCCCCTTGACGAAAGCCTGCGTCCAACTCGACAGTGGGCGAAGCGAGGTCGGCGCCGTAAGGCGCATCTCGCGACGAACACCCAGAAGGGCGACGCGAACGACATCGGGAGGAGGCGGACATGACCGTGAGAACCGGAACGCGCCGTGCGGCCTGGACGGCGGCGGCCCTGTTGGCGGCGGGCCTGATGGGCGGGACCGCCCTTGCGCAGGGCCTCAAGCAGTACGATTCAAGCGGCAAGGCGTTCTGGAAGAACCCGCCGCCGGACTGGTTCCTCGGCGACGAGACCTCCGCCCAGAAGGGCCTGGCGCCGCCCGCCAACCCCGCCCTGCCCGCCTCGGACGAGGAGCTGGCCGACAACCTGAAGGCGGTGAAGCTGCCGCCGGGCTTCACGATCAGCGTCTATGCCAGCGGCGTGCCCGAGGCGCGCCAGATGGCCTTCGGCGACAAGGGTACGCTGTTCGTCGGCTCGTTCGGCGCCACCAACGTCTATGCCATCGTCGATCAGGGGGGCAAGAAGGTCGTCAAGACGATCCTCAAGGGCCTCAACATGCCCACCGGCCTCGCTTTTCGCGATGGCGCCCTCTACGTCGTGGCGATCGACAAGATCTTTCGGTACGACAACATCGAGGCCAACCTCGACAAGCCGCCGGAGCCGGTCGTCGTCTACGACGACATGCCGTCCTACGTGGCGCATGGCTGGAAATACCTGACCTTCGACAAGGACGGCTGGGTCTACGTGCCGTTCGGCCCGCCCTTCAACATCGGCAACCCGCCGAGCAGCGTGTCGCAGGTGCGCCGGGTCGACCTGAAGACCGGCGCGGCCGAGATCGTCGCGCTCGGCGTGCGCAACAGCGTTGGCGGCGACATCGACCCGCGCACCGGCCGCTACTGGTTCACCGAGAATGCCCGCGACTGGATGAGCGACGACATCCCGAGCGACAAGCTCAACATGATCTCGAAGGTCGTCGAGCATTTCGGCTATCCGTACTGCCACCAGGGCGACATGCCGGATCCGAAATTCGCGCAAGGCCGCACCTGCGCCGAGTTCACGCCCCCGGTGGCGAAGCTCGGCGCGCACGTGGCGCCGCTCGGGATGAAGTTCTACACCGGCTCGTCCTTCCCGGCCGAGTACAAGAACAACATCTTCATCGCCGAGCACGGCTCCTGGAACCGGCACAAGTACCAGGGCGGCCGCATCGAGCGGGTGGTGGTCGATCCCGACGGCAAGAACGCGAAGATGGAGACCTTTGCCTCCGGCTGGCTCAAGGGCGACCGCGACTATACCGGCCGGCCCGCCGACATCCTGGTCGCGCCCGACGGCGCGCTGCTGGTGGCCGACGACTGGGCCGGTGCGATCTATCGCATCGCCTACACCAAGTGAGCGGCGCGCCTTCCAGCGCCCGCCAGCCGGCCCGGAGGTTCTCCGGGCCGGCCCGCGCCGCGCTCGGCCTCCTGGCTCTCCTCGCCTGCACGTCGGCGCAGGCCGCCGAGGCGCCGGAGGTGGCGCAGGCCTGCCTCGCCTGCCACGGCGAGGCCCTGGCCGAGGGCGCACCGCCCATCGCCGGCCATTCGAGCAACTACATCCAGCTCCAGCTGGTGTTCTTCCGCGCCGGCCGGCGCAAGAACGAGATCATGCAGGGCGTGGCGGAGAGCCTGTCGGACAACGACATCCGGGCGCTCGGCAAGTACTTCGCCTCCCTCCCCACCCCCGACACCAAGCCGCCGGCGGACACGCAACCCGACCTGACCAAGGCCGGCGAGACGGCGGCGCTCCAGCACCGCTGCGCCGCCTGCCACGGCGACACCTATCTGGGCATCCAGGCGGCGCCCCGGGTCGCGCGGCTGCCCGAGGCCTACCTCGCCAAGGCGCTCGCTGATTATCGCGCCAATACCCGCCCGAGCTCGGGCGGCGCGGCGATGACCGAGGTCGCGGGCTCGCTCTCGGATGCCGACATCAAGGCGCTGGCGCATTATCTGGCGGTGCTGCCGTGACGGCCGGCGGGACCGACGCGGCGTGATGTCGACAGGCCTGCTGGCTCCCGTGTATGGACGCGTCGAGGTGGTGTGTCTATACAATCTGAACGGGCAGGAGGCGTCATGCTCAGCATCCGTGACCAAGAGATCCGCACGCTCGCCGAGAAGGTGATGAAGACGCGCGGGGCCCCTACCCTCACTGCGGCGATCAAGCTCGCCTTGCAGAACGAGATCCGCCGCGCCGAGGACGAGGTTCCGCTCCACGAGCAGGTCGCCGCCCTGCGGGCACGGGCGCTCGCCAAGGCCGACCGTCCCAGGCTGCCGGCTCTGACGGATCGAGAGCGCGACGAGCTCTGGGAGGACTGATGTTCATCGAAACTTCGGCTATCGTCGCGGTTCTCGCGGGAGAAGCCGAGGCAACGGCTTTCCTGGATGTTATTAAACGCGTCGAGCATCGCGAGACCGGTGCGCATGTCCGCCTTGAGGCGACGATTAACCTTGCTCGCATCCTGGGGCTCGCCACGCTAGACGCTCAGGAACTCTTCGACGGCTTCATCCGTATCGCTCGGATCACCGTGATACCTGTCGACGACCGGATCGCGCGCCGGGCTGTGGAAGCCTTCGCGGTCTACGGCAAAGGTCAGGGGCACCCGGCTCGGCTGAACTTCGCCGATTGCCTTTCCTACGCCTGCGCGGATCTCAGTCGGATGCCGATCCTGTTCAAAGGACGCGATTTTTCCCGGACAGATCTCACGCCCGCGATCATCGGGTGAGGCGGTTGACGCTCCGCCTCACCCGACGCGAACCTTCACGGAGCGTGCGGCAATGCGCCCTCCGGCCATCGCGGCGACCGGCGCGACCCGCATCCTAGTTGGATCCTGACACAGCTGCGGGAGACGCCCAAGATGACCGCCCTGCCCCATCGGCGCCTCGGCAGCGCCGGCCCCCTCGTCTCGACCCTCGGCCTCGGCTGCATGTCGCTCTCGGGCGTCTACGGCGAGGCCGACGAGGCCGCCTCGATCGATCTGATCCGCCGCTCGGTCGAGGCTGGCATCGATTTCTTCGACAGCGCCGACATGTATGGCTGGGGCCAGAACGAGGACGTGGTCGGCCGCGCGCTGAAGGGCCTGCGCGACCGGGTGGTGCTCGCCACCAAGTTCGGCCAGGTGCAGAATCCGGGCGGGCCCAACGGAACGAACGGGACGCCGGCCTACGTGCAGCAGGCCTGCGAGGCCTCGCTGACGCGGCTCGGGGTCGAGGTGATCGACCTCTATTACCAGCACCGGGTCGATCCCTCGGTGCCGATCGAAGACACGGTCGGGGCGATGGCGCGGCTCGTCGAGCAGGGCAAGGTGCGCTTCCTCGGCCTCAGCGAGGCCTCGCCCGACACGATCCGCCGGGCTCACGCCGTGCACCCGATCACCGCGGTGCAGACCGAGTACTCGCTGCTCTACCGCCAGGAGGCGGAGGCGACCCGGGCGACCACCCGCGACCTCGGCATCGGCTTCGTCGCCTACAGCCCGCTCGGGCGCGGCTTCCTCACCGGGTCGATCCATGATCTCGCCCAGGTCGACGGCCGGCGCGCGGCGCATCCCCGCTTCCAGGAAGAGAATTTTGCCGCCAACCGGGCCCTGGTGGCGAGGGTGGAAGAAATCGCCCGCGACAAGGGCTGCACGCCCTCGCAACTCGCGCTCGCCTGGCTGCTGGCGCAGGGCGACGACGTGGTGGCGATCCCCGGCACGCGGCGGTTCGATCGCGTCGAGGAGAATCTCGGGAGCCTGCGGGGCGCACTCACGCCCGAGGACCTCGCCCGCATCGAAGCCGCCGTGCCGGCGGGCGCCGCGTCGGGGACGCGCTACCCGGCCGGGGCCATGGGGGCGGTGTACAGCGTGGGGGCCTAAGCCAGCCGCTCCGCCGCCCAGGCGATGTGGTCGTCCATGAAGGTCGAGATGAAGAAGTAGGAGTGGTCGTAGCCCTCGCGCATGTTGAGCGTGAGGCCGATCCCGGCCTTCTGGCACGCCTCCTCCAGAAGCCAGGGGCGCAGGCCGTCATTCAGGAAGGAGTCGGCCGTGCCCTGGTCGACCAGGAATTCCGGGAAGCGGTGGCCGTCCGCGATGAGCGCGGTGGCGTCGTGGCGCCGCCACGCGGCCTCGTCCTCGCCGAGATATTTGGCGAGGGCGGGCTTCGACCAGCCGGCGGTCGAGGGCTGGACGATCGGCGCGAAGGCGCTGCACGAGCGGAAGCGGTCGGGGTGGGTGAGCGCGATGGTGAGCGCGCCGTGGCCGCCCATCGAATGCCCGAAGATGCCCTGGCGCTCCATGTCGACCGGGAATTCACTGGCGACGAGGGCCGGCAGCTCCTCGGTGACGTAGGACCACATGCGATAGTTGCGGTCGTACGGCGCCTGCGTGGCGTCGACGTAGAAGCCGGCGCCGCAGCCGAACTGCCAGTTGTCGGGCTCGTCCGGCACCTCCGGCCCGCGCGGGCTGGTGTCGGGCGCGACGATGGCGATGCCGTGCCGGGCGGCGGCGCGGCGGTACTCACCCTTGTCCATCACGTTGGCATGGGTGCAGGTCAGGCCCGACAGGTACCACAGCACCGGGACTTTTTGCGTTTCGGCCTGCGGCGGCAGGTAGACCGCGAAGGTCATCGGGCAGCGCGTGGTCTCGGCCTCGTGCCGGTACACGCCCTGGATGCCGCCATGCGACCGCGCCTTCGAGATGGTGTCCATGATGCCGTGATCCCCCCCTCGCCTCTCGGTATGAGCCCGGCGGCGCCGCCGGGCTCACGACTCTCAGAACACCACCACCGAGCGGATCGACTTGCCCTCGTGCATCAGGTCGAAGCCGTGGTTGATGTCCTCGAGCGGCATGGTGTGGGTGATCAGGTCGTCGATGTTGATTTTCCCCTCCATGTACCAGTCGACGATCTTCGGCACGTCGGTGCGGCCGCGGGCGCCGCCGAAGGCCGAGCCCTTCCAGACGCGGCCGGTGACGAGCTGGAACGGACGGGTCGCGATCTCGCGGCCGGCCTCGGCCACGCCGATGATGATCGACTCGCCCCAGCCGCGGTGGCAGCATTCGAGCGCCTGGCGCATCACGTTGACGTTGCCGGTGCAGTCGAACGAGAAGTCGGCCCCGCCGCCGGTCACGTCGAGGATCGCCTGCACGACCTTGTCGGTGCCGACCTCGTTCGGGTTGATGAAGTGGGTCATGCCGAACTTCTCGGCCATCGCCCGCTTGTCGGGGTTGATGTCGACGCCGATGATCTTGTCGGCGCCGACCATGCGGGCGCCCTGGAGCACGTTGAGGCCGATGCCGCCGAGCCCGAACACCACCACGTTGGCACCCGGCCACACCTTGGCAGTGTAGATCACCGCGCCGATGCCGGTGGTGACGCCGCAGCCGATGTAGCAGATCTTGTCGAAGGGGGCGTCCTCGCGAACCTTCGCGAGCGCGATCTCGGGCAGCACGGTGAAGTTCGAGAAGGTCGAACAGCCCATGTAGTGGTAGACGGTGTTCGCGCCCGGGCTGGCACCGGTCGCGTCGCAGCGGAAGCGGCTGGTGCCGTCCGGCATCACGCCCTGGCCTTGCGTCGCGCGGATTGCCGTGCAGAGGTTGGTGCGTCGCGACAGGCAGGACTTACAATTGCGGCATTCCGGCGTGTAGAGCGGGATGACGTGGTCGCCGACTTTAAGGGTCGTCACGCCGGCCCCGACCTCGCGCACGATGCCGGCGCCCTCGTGGCCGAGGATCGCCGGGAACTTGCCCTCGGAATCGAGGCCCGACAGCGTGTAGGCGTCGGTGTGGCAGATGCCGGTGGCCATCACCTCGACCAGGACCTCGCCGGGCTTCGGGCCTTCGAGGTCGATGGTCTCGATGGTGAGGGGCTTCTTGGCTTCCCAGGCAACGGCCGCGCGCGTCTTCATATCGTCTCCAACCGGATCGTCTTCGCGTGAGAGCGGGGTGCCCCGTTCAGCCGGGGCGGCGGCTCGGACCGCTCGCTGAGTGGTCCGATCTGTGCTGCGATTTGCCGAAGCCCGCAACGGCGCGGGAGAGCAGACTTTAGTCCAGAGTCGGGACGCTCCGCATCGCGGAGACGGTTGCGCCTCACTCCCCCGACCGGTCGCGGGCCTTCGCCTCCCGGAACGCGCCGTAGAGCTGCTCCAGCTGGGCCGCGATGTACTCGCCGAAGGGCCCGGCCTCCGGCGCGGTCAGGGACAGGCTGAAGCTCTTCCCCGATCGCCGGCAGGTCGCCTCGACGGTGCGGTCGGGCGCCGCCCAGGTGACGGTCTGCGGCTCGGCCGGCCGGCGCGGGGCCTTGCGGCCGGCCTTGACCGCGGCCAGCAGGTGGCCGAAGCGCTCGGGTGCATCCTTGTCCAGGAACTCGGCCGATTGCACCACCTCGCGGGCGAGTTCGGCCTTGGCCGGGTGGGAGACCAGCTTCTTCAGCTCCTCCCAGCGGTCGCGGCCGATCCCCCTTGCGGCGCCGAGCGCGTCGATCACCGGTCCCGGCACGGTCTCGGCCACCGACAGCATCCGCGACAGCAGCGTGTCGTCCACCGTCAGCGCCGCCTTGATGGTGGCCTTGCTCTGCCCCATCCCGGAGAGTTTTTTGGCGAACAACGCCTTCTCGATGAAGGACAGGTTGGCGCGGGCGGCGTTCTCCTGCCCCTGCGCGACGATGTGGGCGATGTCCTCGATCGACTTGACGACGGCCCGGACCTCGCGCCCGAGTTCGCGCGCCACCCGCACCCGGCGGTGACCGTAGACGATCATGAACCGCCCCGGCCGCTCCGGATGCGGCCGGACCAGGATCGGGGTCGATTGGCCGTGCTCGGCGATCGCGTCGCGCAGGCGCGCGTAATCCTCGTCGTCTTCGTCGATCCGGTCGGAGACGAAGGAGGCGTCGACGAGCGCGGGATCGAGGGCGACGATCGCCTCGCCGTCGGACATCCGCCGGGTGTTCTCGGCCATCTCCTCGATCGAGCGCGTCATCGACCGGGCGGCGCCGCGATGGGCGACATCGGGGCTCGGCGCGGAGACCGGCGCGTCGAGGATGTTGGCGAGGAGATTCTTACGCATCGCGCATGGCTCCTATCCCGTTGCGGCGGCAGGCGAATCCGGCATTCTGCACGGCTGTCAAACCCGCCTCCCCCAGGCCTGGTGGATCAGGCCGGCGATCTCCTCGTTGACGGCGTTCACCGATTCGAGGGCGCGGTCGTAGGTCGAGCGGATCATCTGCCCGCGCTCGACCTCGTAGAGCGACTGGTTGGTGATGCCCGCATCCGAGATCGCGGTCGATTTCAGCATCTGATGGCGCAGCATGTTCTTCGGGAACAGAACCTGCATGAAGCCGACCATCTGGGCCTGCGGTCCGTCGGTCGGCTCGTAGCGGGTGACGAGGTAGCGGAACCATTGCAGGTTCACCGCCGCCCCGGCATCGGCGATCGATTTCAGGATGCCGCCCAGCATCAGCAGGAACTGGCTCATCGACATCACGTCGAGCATCTGCGGATGGATGGTGACGAGGACCGAGGTCGAGGCGGTGAGCGCCGTCAGCGTCAGGTAGCCGAGCTGCGGCGGGCAATCGATCACCACCACGTCGTAACGGTCGTCCACTTCCTTCAACGCATTGGTGATGCGGGTGAAGAAGGTGCGCCCCTCCGGGTTGCGGTTCGAGGCGGCGAGCGGCGTGTCGTACTCGTATTCCTGCAGGTCCAGGCTCGCCGGCACGATGTCGAGGCCCGGGAAGTTGGTCGGCCGGATGATCTCGGAGATCGGCCGCTTCTTGTCGTCGTAGCGCAGGGCCTCGTAGATCGAGGGTGCCTTGTCGAGCTCCGGCTGGATGCCGTGCAGGGCCGACAGCGAGGCCTGCGGGTCGAGGTCGATGGCGAGCACCCGGTGCCCGGTCAGGGCCAGGAACTGCGCGAGATGCGCCGCCGTCGTGGTCTTGCCGCTGCCGCCCTTGAAGTTCACCGTCGAGATGATCTGCATCCGCTCGCCGGCGCGGCGATGCGGCACGTATTGCTTGAGGTCGGAGCGCCCGTGCCGGTCGAGGTAGGTTCTCAGCTCCAGCATCTGCTCGGCCGAGTAGGAGCGCCGGCCGGACGAGGAGGTGGCCGGGACCGGCCCCTTGCCCTCGAGATGCAGCTTTTTGATGTTCGAGGGCGTGACACCGAGGAAATACGCCGCCTCCGCCAGGGTGAACGGACGCAGGCCCTTGGTGGCGTTGGGCGGATGATGCTCCATGCGGAGCATGCTCAGCTTGTCGGAGATGAGGCCGCCCTGACGGAGTATGATCTCATGGAAGCTGACCGCCTCCATGCCCTCTGCTGGCACCGGCATGTCCATCCGCGTTGAATCCCGAGTAACGCTTTTCCGGGCGAATCCCCGTCACAAGCGTTATTATGGGGGATTCCCGCTTTGCGGCCAAGCTTTTTAAGATTGATGAATCGTTAACGCGAGGGGGCGCGATCGGGGTGGCGGACGGATGTAACGCTAGGGTCCATGGCAGTGCGGCTCATCCGCTTGCCGGACACGTCCTACCCACGACCTCATCCTGAGGTGCCGAAGCGTAGCGTAGGCCTCGAAGGAGGTCTCCAGGGGTCGCTGAGTTTTCTGGAGGTCTCCTTCGAGGCACGCTCCGCGTGCACCTCAGGATGAGGTCGTGGGTAGGAAGTGCCCGATTCTAGCGGCGCCGTCCTGCTGCTGCCTATCGGGTCCTGCGGCCTTGAATCGGCACCAACCCTCGGCTGCGTCAGGGTTTTCGCCCGATCTGCACGGCTGTCAAACCCCCGCCTCAGTGGTGGCCGGCAGACCGTCCGGCCCGTCGACGGAGCTCCACGGGGCGTCCGGCGCAACACCGTAATGCCGGCGCTTGGCTGCGTACATCCGCGCGTCCGCCCGGGCGATCGCGGCCCGGAGCGGTCCTTCGCCGGTCCAGGTCTCGGCGCCGAGGGCGGCGCTGAGCGGGGCGGGGCCCGCGGCCTTGATCGCAGCGAGGATCCGTTCCACCAGGGCCGCCGCCGCCTCGGGCCCGGTCCGCGGCAGCAGGATCACGAACTCGTCGCCGCCGGTCCGGGCGATACGGGCCGGTGCCGGGGCGTGGTCCGCCAGGATGGCGGCGAAGGCGCGGATCAGGGCGTCGCCGGCCGCGTGGCCGAGGCGGTCGTTGGCGCTTTTGAGCCCGTTGAGGTCGGCGGCGATCACCGAGAGCGGCACCGGCGCCTCGCCCTCGAACCGACCGAGATCCGCCTCGTAGCCGGCCCGGTTGAGGAGGCCGGTCAGCGGATCGGTGAGGCTCAGGGTCGCGAGGCGTGCCTCCTCCTGCCGGCGCTGCTCCTCGCGCGCGGTGATGTCCTCGATCGAGATCAGGTAGCGGTCCCAGGCCGCCTCGGATCCCGGCAGCATCCGGCCGGCATAGCTCACGTCGATCACCCGCCCGGTCACGGTGCGGTTGCGGGTGACGAGCCGCGCCTGGGTCGCGCCGCCCCAGAGCTGGCACAGGACGTCGACGAGCGCGGTGGCGTGCGGGTCGTGGAAGAGGGCGGGGATGTGTACGAACAATTCGGCTGCGTCCCGCGCCTCGTAGGTCACGAGCGTCTGGCGGTTGATGCGGACGATGCGGATCAGCCCCTGGCAAGTCAGCAGGTGCTGCGGGTCGCGCAGCCAGGTGCGCAGGTCCGTCATGCCCTCGCGCGCCCACCCGTCCAGGCACGTCTTCAAGGCGCTCAGATCCTGCAGCCACAGCGAGGTGGGCGCGAGATCGAACAATTGCATCGCGAGGTCGCCATCCGGTGGCGTGGTCTGCGTCATCGAAGCGGCGGGGTCGTGCGGTCGAGCCTGGACGGCTCGACGTGATAGCGTATCGCGGCCTCGATGACAGCGTCGAACCGTTAGGTCTTCGTGGAGCGGGCCCCGGCTGGGATCAGGCGGGCGCGGCGGCGAAGCGATCGAGGGCGAAGGGCCGGACGTCGATGCGGCTGCGTCCCTCGGTCAGAAGCTCGGCGGCGACGAGGCCGATGCCGGCCGAATGCTTGAAGCCGTGGCCCGAGCAGGCCGACACCACGAGGACGCGGGGTTGGGCGGGGTGCCGGTCGATGATGAAGCCCCGGTCGGGCGTGACGGTGTAGAGGCAGGCGGCGGCCCGGACGACCCGGGGCGTCGCGCCGGCGAGGCGCCCGGCGATGTGGCGCCGGTACATCTCGGCCGATTCCTCGGGCCGGACCGTGCGGTCGGCGGCATCGGCGGTGGTGCCAGCGGCGTATTGCTCGGTCGCGACCTTGACGCTGGCCTCACCGGCTTGCGGCGGGAAGCCGTAGAAGTAGTCGGTGTCGGTCGTGCCGTGCATCCAGATATAGACCGGGGCGTCGGCCCGGTAGGCGCTGTCGTCGTCGAGGGCGTACCAGTGCAGGAGCTGGCGCTTCACGCCGAGCAGTCGGCCGAACGGCGCACCGAGCAGCGGCGCCGTCCAGGCGCCGGCCGAGACCACGACCTCGCCGGCACGGATCACGCCGGCCGAGGTCTCGACGCGCACCCCGTCGCCGTCCTGCGCCATCGACAGGACCTCGGTTCCGGTGCGTATCGTGGCACCGAGCGCGGCCGCGCGGGCGAGCTGCGCGGCGACGCACGCTTCCGGGCGGACATAGCCGCCGCCGGGCTCGTAATAGGCGACCTCGGATCCGTCGAGGCCGAGGAATTGCGGGAAGCGGCGGGCGACCGCGCGCCCGTCCAGCACCTCGTGCGGGATGCCGAATTCGCGCGCGGCCTGAATCGAGTTCTGCACGAAGTCCGGCTTGCCGTGATGCGAGTTGGTGCCGGTCCCCGGCGCCATCACCAGCGCGCCGCAGGCCTCGAGCAGGCTCTCGCCGGTCTCGGCCTCCAGCTCGCGCCAGATCCGGTGCGACTCGAGGACCAGCGGCACGTAATCGCGCCCCTCGCCGATCGCCTGGCGGGTGATGCGCGTCTCGCCGTGGCTCGATCCCATATTGTGCGGCGGCGCGAACCGGTCGAGGCCGATCACCGAGGCGCCGCGTTTCGCCAGCTGGTAGAGCGCCGCGCTGCCCATCGCCCCGAGGCCGATCACCAGGAAGTCCGCCCGCTCACCCATGGAAGAAGCCCCGCTCGTTCGATTCGCCGGCAGGCTGCCCGAGACAGGGCTCTCCCGGCAAGGATCCAGGCGGCAGGGCAGGGGACCCGGCAGGGCAGGGCTTCACCTCCCGGGCGTTCAACCCGCGAGCGGGCCGGTATGGCGCTCCAGCGCCGCCCAGGCCTCCACCCCGAACCGGGCCTTCCACTCGGCGTAGTAGCCCGCCCGGTCGAGCGCCGCCCGGAAGGGCGCGCGGTCGGGCGCATTGACGGCGAGGCCCTTGGCGCGCAGCCGCGCCTCGGCCTGGGCGTTCATCAGGACGAAGGCCTGGCGCTGGCGCTCGACCGCGGCGTCGAAATGGCGCGCGATCAGGTCGCGTGCATCCGCCGGCAGGGCGTCCCAGGTCCGGCCATGGGCGAGGATCCACAAGCCGTCCCAGGAGTGGCCGGTGCGCGAGAGGTATTTCTGGACCTCGTAGACCCGCGTCGCCTCGATCTGCGGCAGCGAGTTCTCCATCCCGTCGGCCACCCGCGTCTGCAGTGCGGCGTAGGTCTCGGCGAGGTTGATGGTGGTCGGCGCAGCACCCAGCGCCCGGAACAGCGAGGTCAGGAGCGGGCTCGGCGGCACCCGGATCTTGAGGCCGTGCAGGTCGGCGACCGTCTCGACCGGCCGCACGCTGGTGATCACGTCGCGAAATCCGTTATCGACGAGCCGGAACGCCCGGAGCCCGAACTTCCCGAGGGAATCGCGGATGCGCTCGCTCAGCGGGCCGCCATCGAGGGCGGCCCAGAGCGGCACGTAGCCCGAAAAGGCGTAGGCCACGCCCGGGATGCCGGCGAGCGGCGCCAGCGTCTGAAGCGAGCTCGCCGAGGTCAGGGTGAAGGCGATCGCGCCGGAGCGCAGCTGCGACTGCATGCTCAGCTCGCTGCCGAGCTGGCTGTCGGGATAGAGCGCGATGTCGATCCGGCCGTCGCTGTCCCGGCGGATCGCATCGAGCGCCTCGACGAGGCAGGTGGTGGCCGGGTGTCCTTGAGGCATCGGCGAGCCCATGCTCAGCCGCAGCGCATCGGTTCCGGCCCGCGCCTGCCGGAAGGGGAGGGGGGCGAGCAGCAGGCTGGCCCCTATTCCCCGCATGATCGTTCGGCGCGTCGGCATCCCGTCTCATCCCCCAGGCGGCGCCGGTGTGGCCCCGGCCTCGCTCGCGAGGGTATCCGGGCGCGGGCCGCCGCGACAGGTCCCGGGGGTTAGGCCGGCGCACCCCGTTCACCGGCATGAGGGACGCGCGCACGCGTCCCGGGGATCAAACGGGTCCCTGGCCCGCCCGCACGGCCAGCCGCGACACGCTGACCACGCTGGCGATCCCCGCGAAGGCGGCGCCGAGCCCGAGCGCCAGGGCCGGGCCGTGCGCTGCCGCGACCGCGAAACAGGCCGCCACCAGGGCTGCCCCGGTGGTCTGGCCGAGGAGGCGCGAGGTCGCCACGATGCCGCTCGCGCCGCCGGCGCGGGTTTGCGGCGCGCTCGTCATGATGGCGCGCAGGTTCGGCGCCTGGAAGAAGCCGAAGCCGGCCCCGCACAACGCCATCCGCCAGGCGATCCCGACGACGCTCGGCTCGGCCGGCAGCGCCGCCAGCGAGGCCATGCCGGCGGCGAGGATCGCGAGCCCGATGCCCCCGAGCAGGCCCGGCGGGTAGCGGTCCGAGAGGCGGCCTGCGATCGGCGCCATCACGGCGACCACCACCGGCCAGGGCGTCATCAGGAAGCCGGTCTCGACCTGCGAGCGCCCGAGCGCGTGCTGGAACAGGAACGGCAGCGACACGAAGGCGAGCCCCTGCGCGGCGAAGGAGCAGACCGAGGTCGCGGCCGAGAGCGCGAAGAGCGGGCGCCGGAACAGGTCGACGGCGAGCATCGGCGCCGGGTGGCCGGCCTGGCGGCGCAGGAGCGCCGCGCCGCAGGCGAACGCGCCCAAAAATTCCGCCAGCACGCGCCAGAGCGGCCCGGCATGGGCCGCCTCGCCGAGGCCGAGCACGAACAGCGCGAAGGTGGCGGCGTTCAGCAGCGCGCCGACCCGGTCGAAGGCGTGGCCGGCCCGGCCCGTCTCCGGCAGCGCGCGCCGGGCTAGCGCCAGGGCCGCGAGGCCGATCGGCAGGTTGACGGCGAACAGCCACGGCCAGGGCGCGGCCACCAGGATCAGCGAGGCCACCGTCGGTCCGAGGGCGAAGCCGACGCCGACCACGAAGGCGTTGAGCCCGAGACCTCGCCCGAGCTCGTGGGTGGGGTAGATGAAGCGGATCAGCGCGACGTTCACCGCCATCAGCGCGCTCGCCCCCATGCCCTGGAGGACCCGCGCGGCGACGAGCGCCGGCAGCGACCAGGCGAGCGCGCAGACCAGCGAGGCGAGCGTGAACAGCGCGAGGCCCACGACGTAGACCCGCCTCTGCCCGACGATCTCGCCGAGTGCCGCGATCGGCAGCAACGTCGCCACCACGGCGAGCTGGTAGGCGTTGACGATCCAGACCGAGTCGGCCGGATCCACGCCGAGATCGGCCGCGATGGTCGGCAGTGCGGTGTTGGCGATGGCGGTGTCGAGGGTGGCGAGGGCGACGCCGGCGAGCACCGCGGCCATCGCCTGCCGGCGCCGGGCCGGCGGCAGGCCCTCGCGGGCCGGTGGTTCGGATGGGGTCATGTCGGGGGCGGGGAAGGGGAAGGGTGGAAGCTATCCTGAATGTGGCCCGGATGCGCGGCTGGCAAGCGGCTTGGGCGCAATGCTTCCCTGCGGGAGCCCATCGCCCGTGGGTCGCGCCGACTCACCCGAAGACGCCGGAATGCCGCGAGGATCGTCAGGATGCGGGGTAAGGCCCGCTCGGCCATGACCGATGACGACGATTCCGGCGCAGGCTCATCACGTCGCGGGCCGCGACATCGGCGCGGTGTATGCCGGCGCAACTGGCATGACAGCCGACCAGTCCGATGGCTGTCAGGCAGCTGCGATTGGCTGGAGTGAGACAGGAATGTCGGGCCGCGATGGTCAGCACGCCGTCCGCAACGCCTCGCGGAGGAGCTTCCCACCGCGGCTGCCAGCCGTCTGAAAGGCCCGCCGCGGTTCGGCGCCGCCGTAGACCACCACGCGCGTCTCCTCCGTGAAGACGTCCCAGAGGCGTGCGGACCGGGCAACCACGAGGCTGGCGCTGCCCGCCCGTACGCGCGGCAGGAGCGCGTCCCGCACGAAGCCCCGGATCATGAGCGACGATGGAAGTTTCGGGGCCGCCCTGATGGCGACCACCCCCTTCTGGGAGTGGTAGGGAACGAGCTGGAGCATGCAGATGTGGTGGGCGTGCGCCTCGACGATGTCGGGCCCGAAGGTCTGGCGCGCCCAACGGAAGCCCGGGTGCGTGGCATGCTCTTTCAGGAGATAGGGGTATGGGCGGTCACCCAGAAGGTTGGCGCGCAGGGCGGCCTTGAACGCCGGCCGGGCCTCCTCCACGGGATCGTCAGGGCTCAAGCCAGGATTGAGGAACAGGAAGTAGGCCTTGGCCGCGCACAGGTTCCCCGCCCAAGGCACAGGGTGCAAGTCGAGGGCGAAGCCCTCGGCGGGGACATGCCCGACATCGTCCGGGTGGACGTTCGCATCGCCCAGGCGGGACCAGAAGGCGACCGCATCATCGACTGCTGCCGACCACGGCGGAGCTGGATCCGAATCCGTCATGGGGTAACCTCGACTTCAATCGTCGGCGTTCTGCGGCTTGTCGCGAGCGTCACGTGGCTACGACGGAACGCCATCCGTCGACGCGCTCCATTCCCCGGAACAGGGTAGTAACTGAGGCGCCCGCATAGGCGCGAGCTCACGATCGCGGAAGAGACGCGCTTTGAACTTGGTCGCGCGGCTGCGTCGGGCGCCCGCCAGCGCTGCGCAGAACTCCTGAACAACCGTTGCTGCCGCCAGGATGCGATCAAATCGATGAATTTCAGGGGAAAATGGTGCCGCAAGAGGGATTCGAACCCCCGACCCCCTCATTACGAATGAGGTGCTCTACCAGCTGAGCTATTGCGGCGTCGGCAGGCCAGCGGAGCCGGCGGCCAGTGGCGCCCTCTTACCCGTGGAGCGATGGCTTGGCAAGCCTCCGTTCGCCGAGACGCTCCCGGCGAGGCGCTCTACGAACCGGGGCTCGCGAGAGGCGGTTCGGAGATGACAGTGGCTTTGCGGCCTCCGACGTCGGACCGGCGGTCCCGCGGACCGGCGCGGTGCCTATTGAAACCGGGAAAGTCACGCGAGTGCCGGGAGCGCTGAGTCGCGGGCGTGACCGGGAGCCGAACCGGGACTCCAGAAGGGCGCGGATCTGCGAGCCAGTCAGGACACGGGCCACGAGAACCGTCCCGCCAATCTGGAAAACTGTTTTGCAGATCCGGGTTGTGCCAGTGTCTGCCACCATCTACCCTTGCGGCAAGTCAGCTAGCCCAAAGGCCTTTCCCGCATGGTCACCCGCGTCGCCACCGTCGCCTTCGAGGGGATCGAGGCGCGCGCCGTCGACGTGCAGGTGCAGATCACGCCCGGGGCCGTCGCCTTCACGGTGGTGGGCCTGCCCGACAAGGCGGTGGCGGAATCGCGCGAGCGGGTGCGCTCGGCGCTGATCGCCTCCGGTCTGGCGCTGCCGGCCAAGCGCATCACCGTCAACCTCGCCCCGGCCGACCTGCCGAAGGAAGGCTCGCACTACGACCTGCCGATCGCGCTCGGCATGATGTGCGCCATCGGCGCCCTGCCGGCCGACGCGCTCTCCGGTTACTGCGTGCTCGGCGAACTGGCCCTCGACGGCAGCCTCACGGCGGTGGCTGGCGTGCTGCCGGCGGCGATGGCGGCGAATGCCCGCGGGCTCGGGCTGATCTGCCCGGCGGCGAGCGGACCGGAGGCCGCCTGGGCCGCCGGCGACATGGACGTGCTGGCGCCGCGCTCGCTTATCCAGCTCGCCAACCACGTCAAGGGCACGCAGGTGATGGCTCGGCCCCTGCCGGCCGTGGCCGCTCCCGCCGGGGCGCTACCGGACCTGCGCGAGATCAAGGGTCAGGAGGGCGCCAAGCGCGTCCTGGAGATCGCGGCGTCCGGCGGCCACAACCTCTTGATGAACGGCCCGCCCGGGGCCGGCAAGTCGATGCTCGCCGCCCGCCTGCCCTCGATCCTGCCGCCGCTCGGGCCGCGCGAATTGCTCGAAGTCTCGATGATCCAGTCGGTGGCCGGCACGCTGAAGGACGGTGCGCTGTCGAATCGCCGGCCGTTCCGCGCGCCCCACCATTCCGCCTCGATGGCGGCCCTGGTTGGCGGCGGCATCGGCGCGCGGCCGGGGGAGGTGTCGCTCGCCCATGGCGGCGTGCTCTTCCTCGACGAACTGCCCGAGTTCAACGGCCAGGTGCTCGATTCCCTGCGCCAGCCCCTCGAGACCGGCAACGTGATGATCGCGCGTGCCAATCATCGGGTGACCTATCCGGCCCGGTTCCAGCTCGTCGCGGCGATGAACCCGTGCCGCTGCGGCCAGGCGACGGAGCCGGGCTTCGCCTGCCGGCGCGGCCCGAACGAGCGCTGCGTCGCGCAGTACCAGGCCCGGCTCTCCGGCCCGCTCCTCGACCGCATCGACCTGCAGATCGAGGTGCCGGCGGTCACTGCCGCCGACCTGATCCTGCCGCCGCCGGACGAGGGCTCGGCGGAGGCCGCCGCCCGCGTCGCCGCGGCGCGCACCCGCCAGGAGCGGCGCTACACGGAGGCCGGACAGCCCGCCGGCACCACCAACGCCTCATGCCCGGCGACGCTGATCGAGGAGGCGGCGCGGCCCGACGCGGAGGGCATGGCCCTGATCCGCGACGCGGCCGACGCCATGCGGCTCTCGGCCCGCGGCTTCCACCGGGTCCTGCGCGTCGCCCGGACGCTGGCCGATCTCGATGGCGAGGCGCGGGTGCGCCGGCTCCACCTCGCCGAGGCCCTGTCCTACCGCAGCCGCCAGGACCGGCGCCCGGCCGCCGCGTGAAGCGTCGCGGTTAACCATGGGTTGCCATGGCCCGTCGGATTGCGCCGATCCCCTGAGCGCCCCGCTAAGGGATTTTCCCCACTCATCGTTCAGCTCCACCCGTCACTCTCGCTTCTCGTCGAGTGCCCTGGAGGATGCGGCATGGTGTGGCTCTGCGCAGCGATCGGGTGCCTCTCCGCCCTCGCCTGGCTGGCGGCGCGCTGGAGCGGCCGCCGCCGGATCCGGAACCAGGGCGAGGTCGAGCGCCTGCACGATCTCGTCTGGCGCACCTCCGAGAGCGAGGAGCGCTACCGCAGCCTGGTCGAGGCGCAGATCGAGCTCGTGGTTCAGCGTGATATCGAAGGGCGCATCACCTTCGCCAATCACGGCTTCGCCGATCTCCTCGGCACCACGCCCGACGCGCTGCTCGGCACGACGCGCGAGGTCGAGGTGGTCGAGCGGCGCGAGATGCGCCAGCGCGCCGACGGGGCGCGCCTCGTCGACCTCGCGATCCTGCCGGCCGGCGGCGGACCCGTGCGCTGGTTCGCCTTCGTCGAGACCGTGACCGCCGGGCGCGACGGGCGGGCCGAGGTGCTGCGAGCTGGCCGCGACGTCACCGAGCGGGTCGAATCCGCCCGCTCGCTCGAGGAGGCCCGCAGCCGGGCGGAAGCCGCGAGCGTGGCGAAGTCGCGCTTCCTCGCCAGCGTCAGTCACGAGTTCCGCACGCCGCTCAACGGCATCATTGGCATGGCCGACCTCATGCTCGAAACCCCCCTGAGCCCCGAGCAGCGGACCTATGCCGAGGCGGTGAAGACCTCCGGCGAAGCGCTCCTGTCGCTCATCGACGGCATCCTCGACTTCTCGAAGATCGAGGCCGGGCGCCTCGACCTCGCGGCGGAGCCGTTCGATCCGGCGGCCCTGGTCGAGAGTGTCGTCGAGCTGCTGGCGCCGCGCGCCCAGGACAAGGGCCTGGAGATCGCCGCCGACATCGAGGCGCTGCCGGCCCTCCTGGTCGGCGATGCCGACCGGGTGCGCCAGATCCTGATCAATCTCGCCGGCAACGCGGTGAAGTTCACCGAGGCCGGCGGCGTCGGCGTCACGGCATCCTGGGACGAGGCCGGCCTGACGGTCGCGGTGCACGATACAGGGCCGGGCATCCCCGAGGAGCGCCTGCCGGTGCTGTTTCAGGAATTCGAGCAGGGCGACGGCAGCGCCAGCCGGCGCCACGAGGGCACGGGACTGGGCCTCGCCATCACCCGCCGCCTCGTCGACCGCATGGGCGGCCGGCTCGACGTCGCGTCGCGGCCGGGGGAGGGGAGCTGCTTCCGGGTGCACCTGCCGCTGCGCGACCATCCCGGCCGGGATCGGCCGCCGATGCCGAGCCTCGCCGGGCGGCGCGTCCTGGTGGTGGCGGCGGCGGCCTTCGAGGCGCCCTACATCGCCCGCCGCCTCGGCCGGGCCGGCGCCGAGACCGTGGTGGTCGAGACGGCCGCCGAGGCCGCCGCGACCCTGTCTGCCGAGACATTCGATGCGGTCATCGCCGACCGGGCGCTGGGCGACGCCACGGTCCGCGGGATCGCGGCGGCGGCCCGGCAGGCGGGGGTGAGCCGCAGCATCGTGCTGCTGTCGCCGTTCGACCGGCGCGACTTCGGCTCCCCGGCGGCGGCGGGCTTCGACCGCTACCTGATCAAGCCGGTGCGCCTCACCTCGCTTCTCGCCCGCCTGGCCGAGCCGGCGCCGCCGCCCACCCGCGTGCCGAGCGTCCAGGACGGTCCGCTGCGGCCGTCGTCCCGCCGGCCGCGGGTGCTGCTCGCCGAAGACAACCCGATCAACGCGCTTCTCGCCACCAAGGCCCTGGAGCGCCTCGGCGCCGTCGTGCTCTGGGCCCGGGACGGTGCGGAGGCCGTGGCGCGGATGCAGGAGGCGGCGAGTTCCGCGACGCGGTTCGACCTCGCGCTGGTCGATATTCGCATGCCGATCCTCGACGGGCTCGAAGCGGCGCGGCAGGTGCGCGCGCATGAGGAGGCGAACCGCCTTCCGCGCCTACGCCTCGTGGCGCTGACCGCTAACGTCCAGGCCGAGGATCAGGCGGCCGCCCTCGCAGCCGGCTTCGACGGCTTCCTGTCGAAACCGCTCGACCTCAAGGCCCTGCCGCCGTTGCTGGAGGCGCAGGCGGCGTGAGGGGGACTCCTGGCGTTGCCGCGAGGTGGGGGGTGACGGATCGCCGTGCAAATCCATACTGGCTGCACGGTGTCCGATCGGCCTTCCCCGGACAGGCCTGCCCTTCTACCCCGGCGAGTGTCGATGCAGGGGGGCCGGCATGGAAGTCGTCGGGGAAGGAGTTGGGGATGCCTGAAACAGCTTGGAGCGGCACTCGCGGCTGTCCGACAGAGCACCGGTCGCTCTCAGACGGATTTCCGAACGCGACGAAGCCCGCCAAGCGTGAGCTTGAGCGGGCTTCGTCGTGCGGGTCGCGATGAGGGAACGTATACGTGCTTGGCAGGTCTGGCGGTGACCGACTCTCCCGTGTCTTGAGACACAGTACCATGGGCGCTGGGGCGGTTAACGGCCGAGT
>NZ_JBEXZS010000136.1:0-87264 GCF_040593685.1 Methylobacterium sp. EM32
ATTCGGCCCCCTTGCCGACGCCTGCCCCCGCCGGCCGCCTCGACGCCCTGGCGCACGAAGCAATGCGGGCGGCCCTGGCGGCGCATGGCGGCAATGTCAGCCGCGCGGCGCGCAGCCTCGGGATCAGCCGTAGTACGCTGTATCGGCGGTGTCTGACGGAGCGGGTGGGGATGTCGGGGTGAGTGGGCCCGCGCATTGGCCTATGTCGTGCGCTTGTTCGGTGTTCGTCCGCAGGGTCGACGCACGCCGCGTCTTTCCGGGAACGCCAGGATCAAAGCCCTGCCGGCTTGGCCATGCGAGAGGCTGCTTGCGGACCCTCTCGAACCCTCCTAGAGCACTTCACGATCGCCTTGCAATCGCGAAGCTCTCTAGGCTTTTGATTTCGCCGCATTGTCTTCGACGAACCGGTGTCCACTTCGTCGGAAAATGCTCTAGCGACCGCTTTCAGGTTATCCCGCCGCCGTTAGCTTCGCGACCGCACCGACGATCTGTCGAAGCGGAAAAGGCTTCTCCAACCGTTCGACGCCCGCGAACTCGGCCGGGATCACCTCGGCATCGTACCCGGTGGTGAACACGAACGGGATGCCGCGGTCCTTCAGCGTCTCGGCCAGCTTGAACGATGGACCCGGACCGAGGTTGATGTCGACCACGACAGCGTCGGGCTGCCGCTCGTCCAGCTCTGCTCGCGCATCCTCCTCATTCGCACACGGGCCGATGATCTCCGCGCCCGCGCCCTCGAGCGCCCGGGCGGCGTCGGTCGCGAGGTAGAAGTCGTCTTCCACCACCAGGACACGGCGACCCGTGAGATCCGGTCCACCCGTCATATCGAGCGCTCCCCCGAAGACCGTCATGCGCTGCGGCGCACCCGTCTCCAGGATGCTGGCGCCCTCCCCGAGGGGAAACTCCAAATGACAGTGGGCGCCACCAGGCTCGATCGTGACCTTGCCAAGCCCGCGCAGCTCGTAAGGGACACGCGCCTCGATCAGCTCGCTGCCGAAGCCCCGCCGACGGGGCGCATCCTGGATCGGCTGCGGGTGCCCGGGGACACCGGCCTCCGTCCAGTCGAAGACGAGCCAAGGGCTGCTGCGCTTCTCGACAATGGCCCATCGGACCATGACCTTGCCGTCCGCGACAGACAGGGCGCCGTATTTCAAGGCATTGGTCGCCAGTTCGTGCACGGCGAGCGTCAAGACCTCCGCGGCCTTGGGCGAGAGCGCGACCTCCGGCCCGTCGAGGTCGTACTGCCCCTCATGCTGCGCCTGGACGCTCACCTCGTCGTGCACGATGCTGGCGATCCCGACGCTGACGTTCGCGGCGCGGGTGAGCAGCGCCTGCACCCGTGCAAGGGCGAGCAGGCGGCCCATCAGCAACTCGGCGTAGTCCGGCACGCTGGCGGCCAGCTCGCCGGTGCGCCGCGTCACCGAGCGGATCATCGCCATGATGTTGCGCACCCGGTGCTGGAGTTCGGCCAGCAGGACGGATGCATGCTCGGCCGCGAGCTTGGCCTCGGTCACGTCCTCGGCGATGCCGCCGATGCGCGGGATGTGACCATTGTCGCGCAGCGGGAAATCGGTGTTCCTGATCCAGCGGAAGGCGCCGTCCGAGGGCCGCTGGATACGGAACTCATGAACGGACACCTCGCCGGCGCGGGCCGCCTCCAGATGGCGCAGGGCGACGTCGCGGTCCTCGGGCACGATCATCGCGGCCCAGCGTGTCACGTCGCCGAGCAAGGCATCCTTGTTCACGCCGTAGATTGTCGCGAGGGCGGGGCTCGCGAATTCCATCGCGAACGTATCTGCGGCGCTGATCCAGAGGCCCGCGGCGGACGCCTTGGCAAACTGCCGGAAGCGCTCCTCGCTCTCGCGCAACGCCGCCTCGGCGCGCTTGCGCTCGTCGATGTCGATGTTCACCCCGATCCATTTCTCGATGGCGCCGCCTGCATCAAGGACGGGAGCCGCGCGGACGTTGGTCCAACGCCAACCGCCGGCGGGCGCGCGAAGGCGGAACTCGGCGTTCACCTGCCCGCGCGCGGCGATCGCCTCTCGCCATTGCCGCTCGGCATAGACCCGGTCGTCGGAATGGATCGCGTCCAGCCACCCGTAGCCGAGCCACTCCTCCACGGTCTGGCCGGTATAGGCGCGCCAGCTCGGACTGTCGGCGACGACGCTGCCGGCGGCATCCGTCTCCCACACCGCCTGCGTCCAGCTCTCGATCAGGAGGCGGTGCCGTGCTGCGCTCGCCCGAAGGGCTTGCTCCGCCAAATGCTGTGCCGTCGTCTCCTTGAGCGTCCAGAGAACGCCGGCCACCCGCCCGGTCTCGTCGTGGACCGGAACGTAGTCGACATCGAACCAAGCGTCTTCCAGGCGACCATTCCGCAGGACGGGGTACCGCTGTCCGATGAGCCGCACCGCTCCTCCGGCCATGCCGGCTGCGAGATCGTCAGCGAACACGTCGCGCGAGCGGGCGAACGTCTCATGGACCGACCGCCCCAATGCGCGAACGCGATGCTCCCTGAGCAGGTCCGTGAAGCGATCGTTGTAGAGGTGGATCGCCTCGTCCCCCCAGACGAGGCTCATCATACTGGGCGAACGGAGCATCAGGTCGACGATGGTCTTCAAGCTCTGCGGCCACCGCGTGATCGGCCCCAGAGGAGTCGATGCCCAGTCGAAAGAGCGGATGAGAGCGGCTATTTCGCCATTGCCGTGCGGCCATCGATCTTGTGTTTGCAGCATACCATCAAGACACAAGATCGAACGCTCAAGTCAATTGATAAATGTTATTTTATGTCCGTAACCTTTGAGCGAACCGCCGCGTTCCTCCCACAGCACTCCTTCGCACGGTCAAGCTATCGGCGTTCGCCCTCAAGCTCCCAAGCACTCATCGAGCAGCGCCTGCACCCGCGCCAGATGCGGCGGATGGAACATCGAGTAATGATCCCCGCCGACCTCGTGCAGCACGAAGCGGCCGCGGGTGAACCGGCGGAAGCCCGCCATCCCGGGCCGTCCCGCTCCGCCGGTCGCCTCGATGCAGGTGATCGGCCCATCCAGGACGCCGTGGAGGTCGTCCCGGCGGGCGAGGCCGTGGTGGTGCTGGGCCAGCCGCTCGATGCGGGCGAGGTCGGCCGGCGGCAGCGCGTCCAGCGCGGCGAGCACGCGGCCCCAGTAGGGCCGGGTCCGCAGGGAGGCGAAGTCGGTCGACGGGACCGCCGCGTCGGGGCCGCGATCCAGCCGCGGCGGCGCGCCGTCGAGGAGGACCAGCGCGACCGCCTGCCCCTCGGATTCGAGTTGCAGCCCGGTCGCCAGGGCGAGCACGGCCCCGAACGACCAGCCGACGAGCGTCACCGGCCGCGCGTCGAGACGCGGCCGCAGCATCGCGGCGAAGAGGCGGCCGTACTCCGCCAGGCTCCCGGCGAAGGGCGCGTCGCGGTCGAAGCCCGGCGCCTGGAGGCCGAGGCAGGCCAAGTCGGTGCGCAGGGGCTCGACCACCTCGCGGTAGACCGTCGCGGTACCGAGCGCCGGGGGCAGGAAGCCCGCGACCGCCGCCCCCGGCGCCCCGCGCCGCAAGGGGACCAGCCCGTCCGGCGACGGGGTCCCGGCCTCCAGATGGGCCACGAGCCCGCGGATCGTCGGGTGGTCGAACAGGCTGCGCAGGGGCAGCGGCCGGCCGGTCGCGGCCTGCACCTTGGCGGCGATCAGGATCGCCTTCAGGCTGTGGCCGCCGAGGGCGAAGAAATCGTCGTCGAGGCCGACCGCTTCGAGGAAGAGCACCTCCTGCCAGATCGCCCGCAAGAGCGCCTCGGTCGCGGTGGCGGGCACGGGCCCGGCCGGGGCGGCGGGCGCGGGCCGGTGGTGCTGCTGGAGCGCCGCGCGGTCGAGCTTGCCGTTGGGCGTGAGGGGGAAGCGCGAGACCGGGACGAACCGGGCCGGCAGCATCGCGGACGGCAGGAGCTGGGTCAGCGCGGCGCGCAAGGCCGAAGGCGCCAGGACCGCGCCCTCGGCCGGGACGAGGTAGGCGACGAGCTCCGATCCGCCGGCCCGGGTCTCGGCGAGCACGGCGGCCTCGCTCACCCCGTCGAGGCTGCGTAGGGCGGCCTCGACCTCTTTCAGCGACACCCGGTGGCCGCGCACCTTGACCTGGTCGTCGGTCCGGCCGAGGAATTCGAGGCAGCCGTCGGGAAGCCAGCGGACCCGGTCGCCGGTGCGGTAGACCCGCAGGTCTCCCTCCCCCGGCAGCACCGTGAAGCGGGCGGCGTCCGTCGGCGCGGCGTTCACGTAGCCCTGCGCCACGCCCTCGCCGCCGACCAGCAATTCGCCGACGAGCCCGGCCGGCACCGGCCGCAAGGTGTCGTCGGTCACGAGGAGCCGGGCGCCGGCGATCGGCCGGCCGATCCGCTGCGGCCCCGCGCCGGCCTCGGCCAGGTCGTCGAGCGGGCCGGCGGCGCAGCCGATCGTGGTCTCGGTCGGGCCGTAATGGTTGAACAGCCGGAGCGAGGGGCACAGGGCCCGCAGCCGCTGGAGCAGGGCGAAATTCTGCGGCTCGCCGCCAAGCAGCAGGAGGCGCAGGGGCGCCGCGGCGAGCCGCGCCGCGCCGTCGGGCACCGCGAGGATGAGGCCGAGATAGGACGGCGTCGCCTTGAGGACCGTGATCCCATGCGCCGCCAAGCGGTCGAGGACGAGGCCGGGATCGCGCCGCTCGTCCTCGCCGAGGAGCGAGACGGAGCCGCCGCCGAGGAGGGCGCCGAACAGGCCGGTATAGCCGAGGTCGAAGGCCGGCGAGGTGACCAGCATCGTGCGCAAGGCCGCGCCGGTTCCCGGCAGGGTGTCGAACCAGCGCGCGTAATTGGCGAGCGCCCGCTGCCCGACCCGCACCCCCTTGGGCCGGCCGGTCGTGCCGGAGGTGTAGATGATGTAGGCGGTCGGGTCGGCACCCGCCTCGGGGACCGGCCCGGGGGCCAAGTCGGCCTCGCGCTCGGCCTCGCGCTCGGCCTCGCGCTCGGCCTGCGCCAGGGCCGTCACCGGGACGGCGAGGTTCGGGAACCGGTCCGGGTCGCGGTTCGTCAGCGCCAGGCGGGCGCCGCAATCCTGCGCGATATGGGCGATGCGGGCGGCCGGGTGGTCGGGCTCGACCGGCACGAAGGGGCAGCCGAGGAGCAGGCAGGCCATCATCGCCACGACCATCCGGTCGTCGGCCTCGGCGAGCAGCATCACCGGCTCGCCCGGCGCGACGGCGGCCGCGCGGTGGAGCCAGCCCGCCAGCCGGGCGGCCCGTTCGGCGAGCGCCGCGTAGGTGACGGTGCGATCACCGACCCGCAGGGCGGGGGCATCGGCGCGGGAGCGGGCGAGGGCGGGCCAGGTGGCGGCGACCGGCGCGGCCGGCGGGACGGGGGCGCCGCGGCCCCAGGTCGCGACCCGCGCCGCCTCCTCGGCGTCGAGGAGCGTCAGGGCCTCGACGGCGGTGTCGGGCGCCGCCGCGACCTGGGCGGCGAGGAGCGCGAACCAGCGGCCGAGCCGCGCCACCGCCGCGGGATCGACCCGGGCCGCGTTGAAGCCGAAGGCCAGCCGCGTCTCGGCACCGGGCAGGGCGAGCACGCCGAAATCGTAGCTGTTGGTCTGGAACGGCCGCACGTCGTGGATCGTGACGCCGGGCGCCAGCAGCTGGGCCTCGCCCTTGAAGCCGTCGTCGAGGGGGTAGTTCTCGTAGACGAAGTAGTGGCCGATCAGGCCGGCGCGGGGCGCGCTGACCCCCTGGATCTCGGCGAGCGGGCAATGCACCCGGGCGAGCCGCTCGACGCTCTCACGCTGGGCGGCGCGCAGGAGGTCGGCGACGCTCTCCTTCCCCGAGAAGCGGACCCGCACCGGCAGCATGCCGATGCACGGCCCGAGGATCGCCTCGCTTCCCGGCAGGTCGGGCATCCGCGTCGAGGCGACGGCGCCGAACACCACGTCGCGCCGGCCCTCGACCTTGGCGAGCAGGACGCCCCAGAGGGTCTGGAACATCGTGCCGGCGGTGACGCCGAGCGCCGCTGCCCGGGCGGCGAGGCGGCCCGAGAGGTCGGGCCCGAGCGAGATCTCCAGGGTGCGGGGATCGCGCCCGTCCCCGCCCAAGGTCTCGCCCGAGTTCTCGCCGGTGCGGCGGCCGGGCAGGTCGAGGGGGGTGTCGTAGCCCGCGAGGTAGCCGCGCCAGAAGGCCAGGGCCTCGGGATTGCGCCGCGCATCCGCCGCCTTGACGAAGCGGCCGAACGGGATCGCCGGGGGCAGGTGCGGCGCCGTGCCGGCCGCCAGCGCCCGGTAGGCCCGGCCGAGATCGTCCTGGAGCAGGCCGATGCACCAGCCGTCCATCAGGAGGTGGTGGAACCCGAGCACCACCCGCGTCTCGCCCTCGGCGATCCGGACCAGGCCGAGCCGGAGCAGCATGTCGCGGCGGATGTCGAACGGGTGCCGAGCTTGCGTCTCGGCGTAGAGATCGGCGGCGCGGCGGGCCGCCTCCGGCCCGTCCGCGCGGGCGTCGATCACGTCGGGCACGAGGCGGCGCTGCTTGAGGACGATCTGCAGCGGCCGCGCGGCGCCGGTCGGCCGGAAGACCGTGCGCAGGATGTCGTGCCGGTCGACGAGGTGCTGCCAGGCTTGCCCGAAGGCCGCGAGGTCGAGGGGTCCCCGCACCGTGAAGGCGAGCTGCTGGAGATAGGCGCGCGGGCCCTCCCCGCCGGCCTCCCGCTCCAGCGCGTCGTGGAACACCAGGCCCTCCTGGAACGGCGTCAGGGGATAGATGTCCTTGACGGTCTCGCGCGCGATCATCGTGGATTGTCTCGCAAGAGCATGGTCCGACGAAGCGGAAGCCGGTTCGTCGAAGTTATGCGGCAAAATCAAAGACCGAGAGCACTGCCCGATGGCAACGTCACGGTACACTTCCCTGGCATGTCGCCAAGGTTCGGTACGGCTGAGATTCCTCGTCAGCTGATTCCTGTCCGCTCCCCCCTTTCCGGGCCCGGAACGGGCCTGCACGACTGCAACGAAGTGGAAGGAGATCCTGGATCCAGATCAAAAATTCGCGAAGCGTCTTTGTGTCTGCAACGGTGCAACATTCGGAGCCGCTTCGCGGCACGTCCTGTGCTGAATCCCGGATCTTCTTCCGCTGACGCTCCAGTCGTCCGGGAAAGGGGGAGAAGCGGAAACGGAATGTCTCCAATGGATCTCGGCCGTTCAGAGTCCTCGTCGTATCGAACCTCGGCCTTGTGTCCGTGTCGTGTCCTGTGTGGCAACGTGATCGGGCCATGCTCTGGCGCCCCCTCTCGGCCTCACGCGGGTCAGCGGTTCGGGACCTCGCCCTTCGCCTCGCCCGGTCCCCCGAACCAGCCGGTGTAGCTCAGGAGGTCCCGCATCCGGGTCCAGAACGTCCCGCCGCCGCCGGCGCCGGCCGGCGAGGACAGGAGCGGGATCCCGCCGGCGGAGACCGGGGCCGGGACGGCCTGCGGACCGCTCTGCCGGAGCGCGGGCGCGTCCGGATCGGTGGGCGGAATCGCCCGTAGGCCGAGGGTCAGGTCGTGCGACCAGGCGCCTTTCGGCGCCGGCAGCGGCGCCCCGAGGCTGTAGGGGCTGGGCTGCTGGCTCCTCAGGTCCGGCCGCGAGACGTCGACGCTGCCCTCGTAGGCATTCGCCCCGTCGAGCGGCGGGGCGTCGCTCGCGGCGGCGGCCGGTCCTTGCGGGGCACGCGCCTGCGGGCCGGGCGCGGGCGGGGTGGAGCCAGGCAAGGGAGAGTTAGACAAGGGAGAGCTTGGCGGCGTCGCCGCGTCGCCGGTGTTCAGGATCAGCGGCAGACCGCCATTGCCGCCGATCACCACGGTCTTGGCGTTCGGCGAGGTCGCCAGCATCACAGTCGCCTCGATGCCGC
This sequence comes from Methylobacterium sp. EM32, assembly GCF_040593685.1. NCBI lineage: Bacteria > Pseudomonadati > Pseudomonadota > Alphaproteobacteria > Hyphomicrobiales > Methylobacteriaceae > Methylobacterium > Methylobacterium sp. EM32. The sequence goes on from NZ_JBEXZS010000136.1 coordinate 7,888, forward strand.
GCCACTTCAGGTAGGGCTCCGAGATCCCCGACTGCACGATCTCCTGGAACTGCTTGATGCCCTTGGCCTCGACGACCTTGCGCTCGCTCTCGTACTGCTCGCGCTCGACGCGGAACCGCATCTCCTTGACGAGCTGCTCCTGCTCGATCTTCGACTGGATCGCCCCGACGATGCGCGGCGGCAGGACGATGTCCCGGACCAGGACGTCGGTCATCTCGATCAGGCGGTCGCGGATCTCCGCCTCGGCCAGCGGCCTTTTCTGCTCGAGCTCCCGGTCGAGGTCGCGCTCGGTGCGCGCGTAGATGAAGTTCGCCCGGCCCGGATCGACCACCCCGGTGAACACCTCCCGGGCCATCACCTCGCGGCCGGCATTGTAGTAGTCGGTGGTCAGGAACTTGCCGAATTCCCGCCGGGTCGAGGCGTTGACCTCCGGGATCAGCAGCAGCTTCAGGTAGTCCGGGCCGATCAGCTTGTGCAGATAGCCGAGGTTGTTCCTGTCGACGAACCACCGGAAGGTGAGCGCGATGGTGACGTTGAGGCCGTCATGGGTGAGCGCGACGATGTCGATGCTGTGGGATTGCAGGCGGGTGTCGTAGAGGTAGACCTTGTCCCAGGGCCAGACCAGCGCGACGCCCTCGGGCAGGACCTTCTTCGTGTCGGTCCCGCCGAAGAACCGGTGCCAGATCACGCCGGCCGAGCCGGCCGGAACCGTCACGATGACGTAGGGCGCCAGGAACACCGCGCAGATCAGGACGACGAGCAGGCCGAGCAGCACGTCCCGGCGACGCGGCAACCGGAATCGCCGGCGCCGCCGCGGCTCCGCCTCTCCCCTCTCGATACTCACCGGATCACGCCCTTCCCGCTCCCGCACACACCTCGATCGTCATCCCGGTCAGCGCCGCATCCTGCCCTGTTCCCCGCCGTCGTTCGAACTCACGATGACCAGCACCAGGAGCCCGACCAGGGGCGTCAGGGCCAGCGACAGGATGAAGTACAACAGGAAGCCGCCGCGGTAGCCGATGCCGAAGCAGGCCACCAGGATGCAGAGGACGAGATAGACGACGGCCGACATCGATGAGCCTCGCGCCGCGGACCGGAAACGGCCGGGGGCGCGGCCCGCCCCGGCCTCGAGCCCGGGCGAGGGCGGTGCGCCGCCGCTCCCGCCCGGGATGTCACGTCATGGCGTCCCTGCGCGAGGATCTCCCGCCCGGATCAGACCGTGCCGGTCTGGAGCGGGGTCCGGTTCTTCGGGCTCTCGGGCCGGACCGGCTCGGGCGGGGTCGCCGTGGCGGCGCCCGCCTTGTTCTGGGCCCGCTCGAACTCGGTCTTGAAGTAGCTCTTCATCGTCTCCGGCTCGAAGTCGAGCAGGGTGCCGCCGGCCTCGAAGTGCTGGACGAAGACCCGCGCCAGGGCGATCGTCGCCGCGGCGGAGAGGGCCGGCATCACGGCGGCGCCGGCCAGGGTACCGACGAGCGGGATCGACTTGGCCAGGCTGCCGATGCCGCCGCCGGCCAGGACCGCCGGCAGGCCGCTGCCGAGCAGCGAGCCGACCAGGACCCGCACCCGCTCCTGCGAGAACGGCAGGTCGTAGAGCTTGGCCAGCTCGCCGACCATCTTGTACTGCGCCGTGGCGACGGCCGCCACGTCGAGCACCGGCAGCGGGATCAGGCCGAGCCCGGCCGACCACAACGTGTACTTGCGGATGATCTGGTCGACCTGCTCGCGGCGGCTCGTCGGCAGCGCCGCGTCGACCGTCTTCGCCAGTTCGCTCGTCGTCTCTGAAGCCATGTCGCCCTCTCTCCGAAGCTGCATCCGAAGCATCGCCCGATCGTTTTCGCGATCGGACACTGATCCGGGTCCCTGATCACGGTGGTCTGATCGTGCCGCATTCCTTCAGCGACGAACCGGCATCCACGTCGTCGGAGAATGCCCCGAGGCGGCACGGCGCCGGGCGGCCCGCCTCGTTGCCCGCCGCCGTCCTTCGCCGCGTCGTCATCGCACGGCCCTGCGTCGAAGTCTACTTGATTGTCGCCCGATATCCGGATTTTTCTTCGAAAATCCAAGACATCTGACTGCAACGGCATTTGATAGACGCTCGCCAAGCGCGCGCCTCGATGAATTTTCCTAGAAAATCGTTGCGAAGCCGGTCTCGGACATCCTATACGATCGGAGCATTTCCGGCATCGTCCGATCGGATTCGCGGCCTTCGACGCCGCCTCATCCTCGCGAGGCTCACATGAACACTGTCCCCGTCCGTGGCACCACTGCGGTGACCGCCGGCACCCGGCGCTGGCTGCCGCACGCGAACGGCGCGACCTCGTGCGACCTGCGGTTGATCTGCCTGCCCTATGCGGGCGGCGGCGCCTCGGTCTTCGCGCCCCTGCGCCGGCACGCCCCGGACTGGCTCGACGTGCTCCCGGTGCAGCTGCCCGGCCGGGAGAACCGGATGGCCGAGGCCGCGATCGCCGCGATGCCGACCCTCGTCGACGCCCTGACGGAGGCGCTGGCGCCGGTGCTGGACCAGCCCTACGCCCTGCTCGGCTACTCGGTCGGCGCCCGGGTCGCGTTCTGCCTGACGCAGGCGCTGGCGCGGGCTGGCCTGCCCCCGCCCCGGCTCGTGATGGTGGCGGCCCACCGCGCCCCGGACCTGCCGGCCCGCGGCCCGGCGCTCCACACCCTGCCCTCCGCGGAGTTCTGGGACCGGCTCGCCCGCTACGAGGGCACGCCCGCGGCGATCCTCGACAACCCGGAATTCCGCGCCCTGTTCGAGGCGCCCCTGCGGGCGGATTTCGCCCTGGCCGAGACGCCGCTCGACGGCGCCGGCCAGCGGCTGCCCTGCCCGGTCGCCGCCTTCGCCGGAAGCCGGGACGCCCTGGTCTCGCCGGCCGACATCGCCGGCTGGGCCCGCGCGACCTCGGCCGGCTTCGACTGCACCACGATCGCGGGCGGCCACTTCTTCCTGCGCGACGCGGCAGAGGAATTTCGCGCGGCGGTCTACGACCGCCTCGCGCCCCTTGCCCGCCGGGCCCGGCACGCCGCCTGACCGGACCCCCACCGGAGCGCCGCCCCGCGGTGGCGCTCAGAACCGCCACCGCAGGCCCCCCAGCACGGTGTTGTCGGTGCCGAGCCGCGAGAATGCGCCCTCGTAATCGGCGAAGACCGCGAGCGCGTCCGCGACCTGCAGCTCGGCCCGGGCGCCGACCGGCACCACGAAGGCGTCGCGGGCGAAGCCCCGGACCGCCAGCGGGGTGAAGCCCGGGATCCGCACCTGGGCGTCGGGCGCCTCGAGCACGAGGTCGCGGCCGATCCCGGCGCGGATCTCGGCATCGAGCAGGCCCGACCAGCCGCCGAGGGACACAGCGACGGTGCGGCCGAGGGCGAGGCTCAGCTCGGGCCGGGCGAGGGCAAAGCGGGTGCGGCCGATCGTCGAGGCGTAGGACGCCGGCAGGCCCTGCTCGGTATAGGGGCTCTGCTCGACCCTGAGCAGCGTGACCGCTGCCCGGGGCATCAGGCGGACTTCGCCGGCCTGGAGCGTCGTCAGGGCGCTCAGGCGGCCGGCGAAGCGGGTGTCGTCGAGGCGCCCGCGGGCGAAACCCGCCATGCCCGCGAAGGCCGTCGGCCGCAGGCTCGCGAGGTCGCCGCGCCCGGCGAGGCCGAAGGCGCTGATCACCGCCGGCCCGACCTCGACCGCGCCGTAGGCAGCGAGCTTGTAGGCATCGGTATCGAGCCTGGAGGCGTAGCCGCCGGGCGAGGCCTGGGCGGCATTGCGGCTGAACGCCCCCATCACGCCGGCGATGAGGTGCGGGGCGAGCTCCGCATCGGCCCCGACCATCACCCCGCCGCCGCTGCTCGCGATTCCCGGGACCGGCCCGTCGGCATTGAAGCGGGACACATGGCCGTAGGCCGAGGCCCAGACAGCCGCGCCCGTCGCCCGCGACCCCGCCGCCAGGGGGCCGCGCTGCGACAGCCAGGTCTTCAGCGATTCGCTGCCCCCGGATTCGGGCGAGGCCGGCGTGCCGATCGCCCCCGCGCCGGCAGGCGGGCCGAAGGCGCTGTCGGTGCGGAAGGCGTTCGCGCGGCGCTCGAGCAGGTCGAGGGTGCGCAAGGAGTCGGCCGCACCCGTGCGGGCGGCGGCGTCGGTCTGGAACGGGTTGGCGGTCGCGACCTCGACCGCGACGGGCGAGTACCGCACGCCGGCCCCGGTCCGGCTTCCGGTCGTCACCGCGTCGAAGCCGCCCTGGACCGCGCCGGCCGTCACGGCGGTATGGATCCCGCCGAACCCGCGCACCGGCACGACCTGGAGGGTGCCGCCGGCGAGGTTCGCCGCCCCTGCGACGGCGAGCCGGTCGCTGCGCCCGTCGGCGGCGGTCTCGATCACCAGGGCGGTGTCCTGGCCGAGATACGATCCGACCGACAGGGGGCCGATGCTGTTGCCCGGCATCACCGTGCCGCCGCCGCCGACCCTGCCGACCACGCGGCCGGTGCCGCTCAGGGTCATGGCGGTGCCGGCCATCCCGACGCTGCCGACGACGGTGCCGTCGACCCGCACGGCGTTGGCCGCTCCCCCCATGACGATGTCGCCGCTCACGGTCCCGCCGGGCTGGACCTCGACCCGGTTGGCGAATCCGCTGCCGCGGATCGCGACCTTGTCGATGGTCGTGCCGTCGTTCAGCACCGTGCCGATCGTCGTCACGGTGCCGGCGACGAGGGCCTGGTTGCCGGTGCCCGCGAGCGTGATCGCCGGGCCGTTGGCGCCGTTGACCGTGCCGGTCGGCCGGATGTCGAGGGTGTTGAGGCTGCCCTCGATCCGCACCCCGACGGAGGAGCTGCCGAGGGTGGCGACGGTGCCGGCGATCTCGGCGCGGTTGCCCACGCCGGTCATCGCCACGCCGGCCGAGCGGGCGCCCCAGATCTCGAGCCCGGCTCCCTGCTGCAGCGTCAGGTTCGCCGAGCCCTTGAGCGCCACCGCGGCGATGTCGCTGCCGAAGGTGGCGAGGCTCGGCCGCACGAAGGCCGTCGGCGCCGTGGTGTTGTTCGCCCCGATGACGACGCCGCCGATGAGGCGGTTCGAGGGCTGGATCGTCAGGCCGGTGCCGGCGACGTCGAGGGGTGTCGTGCGGACGTTGTCGCCGGAGCAGACCCCACCCGTGGGCGCGGCGCCGAAGCTGCACGAGCCCTGCGTCGTCAGCGCCAGGGTGACGTTACGGTCGAGGGCCCAGAGGACCACCACCGAGGAGAAGTCGCCGGCCTGCTTGTTGGCGTTCGGGTAGACGTAGGGGCCGAAGGCGGCGGTGGCGCCGTAGAGCGGGAACCACGGCTGCGCCAGGCTCTGGTAGCCGACGAAGTTGATCGCGTAGGCCGCGTCGAGGTCCCGGTTGTAGAACAGGGACGCGGTGTCGCCGCCGATCAGGCCGCTATGGCCCAGGAGCCAGGCGCCGGTGCCGACGCTCGGCATGCTGTAGATCGCGAGCCCGTAATGGGCCGGAATGCCCGCGACGCTGCCGTAGGTCGTGTCCCCGACCCGCTGCGCCTGCGTGGCGGGTGCGAGCAGGCCGAGATTGTTGGTGGCGAGCTGGCGCACCCAGCGCAGCTCGTCCGCCGGGGAGGAGAGGACCGCGCCGGCCGACCACGGCACCCGCGGGTCGACGTAGGTCATGTCGAAGCGGCTGCCGTAGGGCACGTTGTAGGTGGTCGTGTCGGCGAACACGTTCTGCACGGTCTGCGGGAAGCGCGCCGTGTAGCCGGTGCCGGTCGGGAAGGTGGTCTTCGACAGGCCGATCCCGCCCACCATGCCGTCGATCAGCGTCTCGATGCTCCGGCACCCGGTCGGGGTGAGGCAGGAGGCGCGTTGCGCGATCAGGCCGAGCACCACGAAGTTGGTGTTGGAGTAGTTCATCTGGCCGATCGGCTTCGGCGTCAGCTGGGTGGCGGCGGCCACCAGCTGCTCGGGCGTGTAGGCCGCGCTGCCGTAGGGACCGGCCGGGCTGGTGAAGTTGGCCCATTCCTGCAGCACGTTGAGGCCCGGCTTGTTGCGCGACGGGCCTATCAGGTAGTCCGGGATGCCGCTCGTCATGCCGAGCAGGTTGCGCACCGTGATCGTGTTGCCGCCCGGGATGGCGAGGTCGCCGACCCACTTGTTGATCGGGTCGTTGAGCCCGACGACGCCCTGGTCGACCTGGCCCAGCACCACGGTGCCGGTGAACGACTTCGAGGCGCTGCCGATGCGGAACTGCATGTCGGCGGTGAGCGGCTGGGTGCGGGCGGCGTCGGCGAAGCCGGCCGCGCCGGTCCAGGCCTGGCTGCCGCCGGCGAGGCTCACCCCGACGGCGATGCCCTGGGGCTGGCCCTGCGAGAGCGTGGCGTCGAGGAGCCCCTGCACCACGCCGCCGACCTTGGCGATGTCGACCTGGGCGATGTTGATCTGGGCGATGTCGGCGGCGAGCGCCCTCCCGGGCGACAGGGCCGCGCCGGCGGGCCACAGGGCCGCCGCCATCCCCAGCCGTGCCGCGCACACGAATTTGCCGCGGGGAGACCTGCCCCCCTGGAACCTGACCGCCTGCCGAGCCGACATTCTGTGCCCCCGCACGTTCCGTCACGCTATCGATCGAGCGCCCGGCTCCGGCGCCTGGCCGGGAGTCACGGGCGTTGCGGGAAGCCGGTGCTCCGGCGTCCCGCAGAGAAAACTGCACGCTTTCCGGCAAGCGGGGGCTCTCCAGAGAGAACCTCTTTGGAGTGAGGCGCGGGATCCCCTCTCCCGTGTGGGAGAGGGGTAGGGGTGAGGGTGGAGACGGTGCCGCAAGAAGGCTGAACCGTTCCGCTGCCAGCACCACGCTCAGCGTTTCACACTGAAGCGTGTCACCCTCACCCCCGGCCCCTCTCCCACTCGGGAGAGGGGGGACCTGAGCTATTTCTTTTCTCCGAATCGCCCCGCACGACTACTCCGCCATCACCGAAGCAGTCCTGACCACGTCAAGCCGGCCATTCTTCATGTCGACATGGATATCTGCCAAGTCGAAATACGCGTCGTCATGCGTGATTGCGATCACGGTTATTCCACGACCCTTGAGGAATGGCAAGACGACGCGGTAGAATTTCTCGCGAAAATGCGGATCCTGGTCGGCAGCCCATTCGTCGAACACGCAGATCGGGCGTTTCTCCAGGAGAGACCCGATCAGCGCCAGGCGTTTGCGCTGTCCACCCGACAACTTCGTGACGGTGAAGCGTCCATTCTCCAACTTCGACTTGTGCTGCATTTCGAGAAGTGCGAACAATTCGTCGGCAAGCGCAGCATCGATCTCCTGGATGCCGTAGAGCTCGGAGAAGAGGTGGTTGTCCGAGAAGATGACCGAGAACAGGTTGCGGTAATCGGCCAGGGTGGCGGCGGTGACGGGGGTGCCGTCGACCCGGATGACGCCGCTGCTCGCCGGGTAGAGGCCGATCAGCATGCGGATGAAGGTGGTCTTGCCCGAGCCGTTGCCGCCGGTGAGGAACAGGGTGACGCCGCGCTCGACCGTGAGGTCGACCGGCCCGACCCGGAAGCCGCTCTCGCCCCCGGCGGCGTGGTGGGAGAAGGTCGCCCCATCGAGGACGATGCGGCGGAACCCGGCGAAGCGCCCGGCCACCGGCGCGGGCCCGGCCCCGGCCTCGCCGAGCCGCGCCTCCATCCGGGTGATGTTCTCGGCGGCCGCGTTGGCGTTGGCGAAGATCGGCAGGCTGCCGACCACGTTCGAGACCGGGCCGATCAGGAACAGGCTCGCGGTCGTGGTCATCACCACCACCTCGACATGGGCCTGGCTGACGTTCGGCACCACGAACACCATGATCCCGGTGAGGATGAAGAACGTCACCTGCGAGGTCACGAAGTCGGTGGCGTAGGCGGTCTGGGTGCCGATCCGCATCCGCGTCACCTCGGCCGAGATGCGGGCGATCCGGGCCGCGATGGCGTCGGAGCGCTCCGTGCTCATCTTCACTTCCTTGAAGCCGTCGAGCATGTCGCTCAGGCCCTCGATCAGGTCGTTCTCGCGCTCGAAGGCGGCGCGCAGCTGGCGCTTCACCTCGCCGCTGCGCGAGAGGTGGATCATCGCGCCGAGCAGCGTGAAGCCGGACGAGAGCAGGAAGGCGGTCTGCGACAGGGCCGCCATGTAGACGAGCGTGAACCCGACCAGGATAGCCGACTGGACCGCGATGACGACGTTGGGCGCCGCCTGCGACAGGATCTGCGTCTCGCGGGTGAGGCAGGCATAGATCTCGGACCGGCCGACCTCGTCGAGGTCGAGGTATTCGGCCCGCCGGGCGCGCTCGACGAGGCGCGTGCGCATCCGGTCGATCAGCCGCTCGACCTTGTCGCAGACCTCGACCATCAGCGTGCGCTGGGTGACGACGAAGATCGCGATGGCGAGGCCGAACAGGACCAGGTTGCGGAAGTTGTCGGCCTGGTTCTGGACGTTGGCGGCCGCGACGTTGATGATGGCGAGCACGCCCGCATTGGACAGGCCCGAGAGCGCCGCCAGCACCAGGAAGCGCGGACCGTCGACGCCCGCCTCCCGGCGGAAGAGGTCGAGCACCTTCATTCGGCGAGCAGCCGGTCGAGATCGTCGAGGGACAGCCCCTCGAAGGTCAGGTCGGAGGGCGTCACCTCCGCCTCCCCCCGCGAGAGGCAATGGGCGACCACCGCCTCGATCGCGTCCCGGTAGGCGGACAGCAGCGCCTGCGCCTCCTCGCGGGAGGTCCGGGCGCCGTCGAGATCGAGGCCGACCTCCATCTCGCCGTCGACCACCAGGCACAGCACGTCGGTGTGGTGGGGCCGCACGGCCTCGGGGTCGAGGGCGCCGCCGGGGGCGTCCCAGTCGACCGCGAACCGGCCGCCGCGCCGCGCCTCCGCCCCCATCTGCCCGAGATAGTTGAAGCTCACGCCCGGCCGCAGCCGCGGCGCGTCGGGCAGCGCCTGCATCGGGAGCCAGGTGAAGCCGTGGTCGGGCACGCGCCGGCGCCCGTCCTTGGCGGTGCGGATCGTGTCGGCGAGGTCGGCGCAGGCGTGCAGCTCCAGCGGGTGGAACATCGTGAACCAGCCGACCGTCCGGCCGGTGGCCGGGGCGCTCTCACCGAGCAGGTCCGCCGGGCGGTACTCGCGCCCGTGGCCCTCCAGCGTCACCAGGGTGCGGCGGGTGCCGGAATGCCGCTCCAGCGCGACCGCGAGGGCGGCGAGCAGCAGGTCCTCCGGGCCGGTGCCGTAGGCCCGGTTCGCCTCGGCCACGAGCGCGGCGGTCAGGTCCCGCGGCAGCCGCGCCCGCACCGAGAGCGCGTCGCCAACCCGGGCCGGGGGCGCTTCCGAGGCGGAATCGGGCGCGACCTGGCGCCAGGTGCGCAGGCGGCTCGTCCAGTCGATGGTGTCCGCGATCGTCGCCAGGGCCGCGGCGTGGTCGCGATAGGAATGGGTCTTCTCTGGCAGGCGCGGCGCGGCGCCGGAAAGCGCCGCCTCGTAGGCCGATTCGAGATCCTCCAGGAGGATGCCCCACGAGACCGCGTCGACGACGAGGTGATGGGCGACGAGGAGCAGGCGGTGGCGCGCGCCGGTGCGGTCGAGGAGGGCGGCGAGGAGCGGCGTCCCGTCGAGGTCGAACCCGGCCTGGAGCCTGGAGGCCGCCGCCGCGAAGGCGGCCTCGCCACCAAGCGCCTCCCTGTCATGTGCGGGCAGCTCGGCGAGGCGGGGCGGATCCCCGGGTGCCCGGAAGACCTGGCGCCAGCCCTCCGCCTCCTTGGTGAAGCGGGCCCGCAGGGCGTCGTGGTGGCGCCAGACCTCCGCCAGGGCGATTCCCATCGCCGCCGGGTCGATGTGGTCGGCGCGCAGCACCACCGCCTGGTTGAAGTGGCGCGGGCGCTCGGACGTCTCCAGGAACCAGCGCTGGATCGGGGTCAGCGGCACCGCGCCGACCACCGGCCCCTGATCGGCCCGGACCACGACCGGGCGCAGCACCGCGGCGAACTGCTCGGCGGTCGGGTTCTGGAACACGTCGCGGATCTCGCTCCGCCAGCCCTCCTGCCGCAGGCGCGACACGATCTGGATGGCGCGGATCGAATCGCCGCCGAGGCCGAAGAAGTCGTCCTGGACGCCGATGTCCCGGCGCTCCATCACCTCGCCCCAGACCCGCAGGACCAGGGATTCGAGGGCCGTCTGCGGCGCGCGGCCTTCCGCCGGCGCGACCATCCCCGGGGCCGGCAGCGCCGCGCGGTCGACCTTGCCGTTGAGGGTGACGGGCATCCGCTCCAGCGGCACCAGGAAGGCCGGCACCGCGTAGGCCGGCAGCACCGTCAGCAGGTGCCGGCGCAACGCCACCGGCGAGGGGGTCTCGAAGCGCGGGATGCCATCGCCGGAAAAGAGCCCGTCATAGAACGGCGTCTGCCGGAAGCCGCCGCCGAAATGCGCGCTGAGGTAGCGGAACGGAACCGCCTCGCCGCATTCCCGCACGACGCGTCCGTCGAGGGCGAAATCGGCGTTGAGGCCGTTGCCGCACAGTCGCCGGTCGATCGACATCGCGATCCGGTCGCCTTCCCGCACCGCCACCGGCAGGTCGAAGACGGGGAGATAGACGGGCAGCCAGCTGCCGGGATTGTCGAGGATGTCGACCACCGCGTCCGCGTCGACGCCGAGCCGCAGCCAGACCAGGAAGCCGGTGAGGTCGCAGTCGCGCGTCACCGTGAGGGCGACGTCGTGGCGTTCCTCCAGCGGCACCTCCCTCGTGTAATCGAGGTACTCGAACACCCCGTCGTCGGAGACGATCGCCTCCCGCGGCAGGTTCTTCAGGCACAGGCGCAGGTCGAAGGGCTGGCCGACCTCGGCGAAGATCTTTTCCACGTAATGCGCCGCGACGTCGCTGAATCCGGGGGCGAGGCGGTCGCGCGGCAGCGACAGGGCGGCGATGCAGGTGTCGCTGAAGCGCGGCAGCATCGCCGCCGGATCCTTGAGGAAGCGGCGGGCGCCGTTGATGATCCGCGCCGCGCCCTCGGCGCCGCCGATCGCCCCGACGATCTCCGAGATGCAGGCATCGACGGGTTCCGGCAGCGCCAGGGTGAGCGCGTCGCCGTGGATGACCTCGATCCGGTCCGACAGGCCGAGCCGCGCCACGGTCTCCCGCGCCTTGCGGGCGGTCGCCTCCAGGCGGTCGACGGCGTAGACCTTGCGCGCCCCGGCCTCGATCGCGAGCCGGGCCAGGATCACCACCGGGCCGGTGCCGATATCGATCACGGTCTTGCCCGGCAGGTGGCGGGCGAAGGCCTCGCGGTAGCGCTGGTTGCGGCCCTCGTCGGCCGCCATGCTGCCATAGGCGACGTCGTCGTAGACGTAGAACTCGGCCACCGAGGGCCACAGCTCGACCGGCGCGTCGGCGCAGTAATAGGCGGCGAGCGCCGTCGATCCCTCCGGACGCGCGACCGGGGTGACGAGCGCGTCGCGCAGGCCCGGCACCCGGCGCAAAGCCGCCTCGACCTCGCCGATCTCGATGCGGTGGCCCGAGACCTTCACCTGCTCGTCGCTGCGGCCGAGGCAGTCGATCGTGCCGTCCGCGTTCCAGGCGGCGCGGTCGCCGGTGCGGTAGAGCCGCTCGCCGGTCTCCGGATGGGTGATGAAAAGCTCGGCCGTGCGCTCCGGGTCGCCCTGGTAGCCGATGGCGAGGCCGCCGCCGCCGAGATGGAGTTCGCCCGGCACGCCCACCGGCACCGGCGCCAGGGCGGCATCGAGGATGTGGGCGGTGGTGTTCGGCAGCGGCCGGCCGATCGGCAGCCGGGCCCGGCCGGCCTCCGCCGCACCCACCCGGTGGATCGTCGCGCAGACCGAGGCCTCGGTCGGCCCATAGGCGTTGAAGGCGGCGAGATGGCCGGCATAGTGGCAGAGATCGGCCACCGGCGCCGCCTCGCCGGCGGTGATGAGGACCCGCAGGCCCGGCAGCGCGGCCCGCTCCAGGGCGCGCAGGTAGGTCGGCGGCAGGGTGACGACGCTGACGGAGAGCCGGCGCATCAGCGCGCGCAACGCCCCCGTCTCCTCGATCGCCGCGCGCGTCGGCAGCACGAGCGCCGCCCCGGCGAGGAGCGCCATAAAGATGTTGGCGAGCGAGGCGTCGAAGGACGGCGAGGCGAATTGCAGGACGCGGTCCTGCGGCCCGATGCCGAAGGCGGCGACTTGCGCCCGCGCCATCGTCACGAAGCCCGCATGGGCGACGACGACCGCCTTCGGCGTGCCCGTCGAGCCGGAGGTGAAGATGACGTAGGCCGGATCTTCGGGGGCAGGATCTTGCGGCCGGCTCGCGTCGAGGGGCTCGGCCGTCCCGTCGTCTCCGACGAGCCAGGGCGCCACCGCCTCGACCGGGCGCCCGCCGGCGAGCGCGGCGGCGGCCGGATCGGCGCGGTCCTGCAGGACGAGCCGGCACCCGGCCCGCTCCAGCATCTCGCGCACGCGGGATTCCGGATAGGCCGGATCGACCGGCACGTAGACGCCGCCGGCCGTCATCACCGCGAGGAGCGCGAGGACGGATTCGGCGCTGCGCTCGGCCAGCACCGCCACCCGGTCGCCGGGAGCGAGGCCGTGGGCCGCGACGAGGTGCCGGCCGAGCCGGTCGGCGGCCTGGCCGAGGGCGCGGTAGCTCGTGCTCCGCCCCTCGGCGTCGATCAGCGCCGGCCGGTCGGGGTGCAGGCGCACCGCCTCGGCGAAGGCCGCCACGATGGTGGTGGCCGGGCGCGGGTCGCGTGGGCCCTGCGCGAAGGCCGCCACCGTCGCGGCCTCCTCGGGCGAGAGCAGGTTCAGCCGACCGAGCGGCCAGTCCGCATCCTCGATCGCGGCCCGGGCGAGCTCGCCGAAATGCCCACCCATGCGGGCGATGCGGTCGGCATCGAACAGGTCGGTGTTGTAGTTGAGGTCGAGGAGGAGAGCGCCCTCCTCCTCCTGGACGTGGAAGACGAGGTCGAAGCGGCTGAAGGTCCAGGCGTTCTGCCGGCCGAACGGGACGACCGACACGCCGTCCAGGGAGAGGTCGGTGTCGGTGAAGCCCTGCGGCACCACCATCACGTCGAAAAGGGCCGAGCGGCTCATGTCGCGTTCGAGCGCGAGGTCCTGGGCGAGATCCTGCACCAGGGCATCGAACGGGTAGGCCTGGTGGGCGAGGCCGTCGCGCAAGGTCGCGGTGACCTGGCCTAAGAGGTCGGCGAAGGAGTTTTCGGGCGACACCCTGTCGCGTAGCGCCAGGGTGTCGACGTAATAGCCGATCTGGTCGGCCAAAGCCGGATGGGTGCGGCCGGCGACCGGGCTGCCGACCACGAGGTCGGTCTGGCCGCTATAGCGGTGCAGGAGCGCCTTGGTCAGGGCGATCAGGAGCGCGGCGCGGGTGCTGCCCTGGCGCCGGGCGAGGTCGTCGAGGCCGCGCGACAGCGCGACCGGCAGGGAAAAGCGCTGCGTCGTACCGGCGAAGGTCTGGACCGGCGGGCGCGGCCGGTCGGTCGGCAGGGCGAGGGGCGCCACGGGCTCGGCGAAACGCTCGCGCCAATAGGCGCGGTCGGCCTCGAGCTGCCCGTCCGCGAGGCGCGCGGCCTGCCAGGTCGTGGCGTCGCGCAGCTGGAGCGGCAGCGGCGCGAGGTCGGGTGCCCTCCCCTGCCGGCGCGCGGCGTAAGACGCGGCGAGGTCGCGCACCAGCACGCCGAGGGACCAGACATCGGCGACGATGTGGTGGATGGTGAACAGGAGGAGGTGGCGCTCCGCTCCGTCCGCGTCGGGCAGGCGGGCGAGGACGACCCGCATCAAGGGCCCGCTTCGCAGATCGAAACGGTGGCCGGCCTCCCCGGCGGCGAGGGAATCCGCCGCGGAATCCGGGGCGTCCCGCAGGTCGCGCCGCTCCAGGATCCAGTGTGGCACCGGATGCACGATCTGGCGGGCGGTCCCGTCAGGTTCCTCGTCGAAGGTGGTGCGCAGGGCCTCGTGCCGGGCGACGAGGTCGCGGAAGGCCGCCTCCAGGGCATCTGGATCGAGGGGCCCGCGCAGTTCCAGCGCCTCGCCGAGGTTGTAGGCGGTCGGCGCCACGCCGAGCCGGTCGAGGCGCCACAGCCGTCCTTGCACCGGGCTGACCGGATAGCTCGCGGCCTCCGGCGCGAGGGGGATCGCCTCTCCTTCCGGCCGCGCCGCCGCGATCAGCCGGCCGAGCGCCCGGATCGTCTGGGCGGCGAAGAAGTCCTTCAGGCTGACCTCGACCGAAAAGGCCTGGTAGATCCGCTGCACCGCCCGGATCGCCCGCAGGCTGTCGCCGCCGAATTCGTGGAAGCCGGTCTCGGCCCCGACCTGCGATAAGCCGAAGATCTCGCGCCAGATCGCCGCCAGCCCCTCCTCGGTCTCGCCCTCGGGAGCGACGTAGGAATGCTGGGCGTAGAACAGCTCCTCCGGCCGCGGCAGGGCGCGGCGGTTGAGCTTGCCGCTCACGGTGGTGGGTAGGTCCTTGAGCGGCACCAGCACACGCGGCCGGGTCGCCGCCGGCAGCGTCTCGGCGAGGGCGAGGCGGATCGCCTCCAGGTCGAGCACCGTCCCGGCTTCGGCCGGGACGACGTAGCCGACGAGCACCGGCAGGTCGCCGGCGCCCGTGTGCACGGCGGCCGCCGCCTTGCCGACACCCGGCACCTCGCGCAAGCCGGCCTCGACCTCGCCGAGCTCGATGCGCACGCCGCCGATCTTGACCTGGTTGTCCTGGCGCCCGAGGCATTCCACCGTGCCGTCCGGCAGGAGGCGGCCCATATCGCCGGTGCGGTAGATCAGGTCGGCCGGATCGTCCCCGAGGGGATTCGGCACGAAGGCGGCCCGCGTCGCCTCCGGGTCGCCGAGATAGCCGAGCGACGGATAGGCAGTCCTGATGTGGATCTCGCCGATCTGCTGGGGCGCGCAAGCGCGGCCGTTGGCGAGCACCAGGATGCTGGTATCGGGCAGGGGCCGGCCGATCGGCAGCACCCGGCGCGGATCCGTGATCGGACCGACGCGGGAGAAGACCTTGGCGAGGGTCGTCTCCGAGGGGCCGTAGAGGTTGACGACCTCGGCTCCCTCCCCGGCTGCCTCGCGCCAGGCCAGCACATCGGCGCCGATGAGCGGCTCGCCGGCGACCAGGAGGTGGCGCAGGGCCGGGAAGGCGCGGGTTCCGCCGCGATCGGCCAGCTCGCGGGTGATCAGGCGCAGGACTGTGGGCACGCAATGGACCAGGGTGACCGCCTCCCGGGCGAGCCAGTCGACCAGCCGGCGCGGCACCATGCGGGTCTCGGGGTCGGGAATGCAGAGCGTGCCGCCGACCATCAGCGGGACTAGGATGTCGCGCAGGCTGACGTCGAAGGTGATCGGGGCGAGCCAGGAGCCGCGGGTGGTCGAATCGAGGGCGAATTCCCCGGTCTCCCAGCGCAGGAAATGCGCGAGGCTGCGATGGGGCCCGAGGATCGCCTTCGGCTCGCCGGTCGAGCCGGAGGTGAACATCACGGAGCAGGGATCGGCCGGGCCGATGCGGCGGGCAACCGGCGGCATCGCGTCGAGCGCCGGCAGATCCTCGATCCCGATCACCTCGACCGGGTCGGCGCCGGCGAGCGCCGCCTCCAGGGCGGGGCGGTGGGCCCGGTCCGTCACGACGACCCGGCAGGCGGCCTTGGCGAGGCAGGTGCGCAGCCGCCGCGGCGGCAGGTCCGGCGGCAGCGGCAGGAAGGCGGCCCCCGCCTTGCCGACACCCAGCAGCGCCTGGACGTAATCGGCGCCCGCTTCCAGGAACAGGCCGGCGACGGCGCCGCGGCCGAGGCCGCTCGCGGCGAGGCGGCGGGCCAGCCGCTCGGCGCCGCGGTCGAGCTCGTCGTAGCGGGTCCAGCCGCCGTTCCAGGACAGGGCCGCGGCCCCGGGCCGGAGCGACGCCTGAAGCTCGAACTGATCGACGAAGGAGCCGCGCTGCATGACGTGAGGGACCTTGGCGTAAGGAACCTGGGCGTGGGGGACGGTCACGAGAGCCTCGGAAGATCGAAATGTTCGCGAAGGATGCCGAAGGTGAGGACCACCATCAGGACGTCGTCCTCGAAGGTCTGGTTGATCTCGGCCCCGGCGAGGAAGCGGGCCTTGAGATGCGCCACCGCCCCGGCGTTGAAGTAGCCGTCGGCGGCGACGCGGGCCTCGTCGAGGAGGTCGTGGATTCGGGGCAGGCCGGCACGCAGCAGGGTGGCGCTGCTCTGGGCGACGAAGCTGAACTTGCGCCGCTCGACGATCGCCGCCGGCAGGTAGCGCCGGGCCAGCGCCTTGAGGACGAATTTCTCCTCCCCCCGCTGCACCATCAGCTGCGGCGGGATGCGCCGGGCGACGTCGATGACGTCGAGGTCGAGGAAGGGGTAGCGCGCCTCGACCGAGTTGGCGAAGGAGACCCGGTCGCCGTGATCGGCGAGCAGGTGGTCGGCCATCCGCAGCTTGAAGTCGAGATAGGAGCGGATGTGGAACGGGTGGCGCCCCTCGATCCGCGCGCGGTCGACCAGGGGCTGCTCCAGGCAGTCGAACCCGTCGAAGGCTTCCGCCAGGGCGGGCGCGTAGAGTTCGCGGCGGATCTCGCGGCTCTCCGAGTAGCTCTTCTCGTAGAGGAAGCGCGAATCGCCCCACAGCCGCCCGCGCAGCTCCGCCTCGATCAGGGCGTCGAGGTCGCCCGAATCGTCCTCTGCGTCCCGCTCCAGGTCGAGGCGGTAGCCGACATAGCCGCCGAACAATTCGTCCGCGCCCTCGCCGGTCAGCACGACCTTCAGGCCCTCCTCCCGCACCATGCCGGAGAGCGCGAGGGAGCAGACGTTGTAGGATTCGCGCAACGGCGCCTCGGCGCAGTGGACGATCCGGTCGAGGCCGGCGGCGAGGCGGGCGGGGTCGATCTCGCGCTCGTGGTGGATCGTCCCGAGGCGGCGCGCCATCAGGCGCTGCGGCTCGCGCTCGTCGATCGCCCGGTCCGGGAAGGTGATCGAGAAGGTGTGGCGAGGCGCCCCCGGCTCGAGGTCGGCCGCGATGGCGGCGATGAGCGAGCTGTCGAGGCCGCCGCTGAGATAGGCGGCGACCGGCACGTCGGCCTGGAGGCGGCGGCGCACCGCTTGGCGCAGGGCGGCGTCGAGTTCGTCGACATGGTCCTCCAGGCGGCGGGCGGGGGCGATGTCCTCGGCGCGGGGAAAGTCGAGGTCCCAGTACGGCTCGACCCGCAGCGGCCGGCCCGGATCGGCGATCAGCACGTGGCCCGGCGGCAGGCTCCTGACGCCGGCCAGGATGGTGCGCGGGCTCACCAGACCCGGGAAGGTGAGGATCTGGTCGAGGGCCGTGAGGTCGACCGCCCGGGACAGGCCGGGATGGCAGAGCAGCGCCCGGATCTCGGAGGCGAAGAGCAGCGCGCCGCCGATCTCGGCGTAGAACAGCGGCGCGATGCCGACATGGTCGCGCCCGAGCACCAGCCGCCGGGTGGTGCGGTCGTAGGCCGCGAAGGCGAACTGGCCGTTGACCCGGCGCGGGAAGTCCGGGCCGTGGGCGATGAGCAGCGCCGGCACCACCTCGGTGTCGCATTGCGTGACGAAGCGGTGGCCGGCGGATTCGAGATCCGCCCGCAGCTCGCGAAAATTGTAGATCTCGCCGTTGCAGACCGCGACCGCCCGGCCGTCGCCGGCGAACATCGGCTGCTGCCCGTGGGCGAGGTCGACGATCGACAGGCGGCGGAAGCCCAGCGCGATGCCGTCCTCGGCGAAGAAGCCGTCGTCGTCCGGGCCGCGGTGGCGGACGCTCTCCGCCATCCGGCGGATCAGCGCGGGGTCCGGGCGTGCGCCGGTGCGATCGAGAAGGCCGACGATGCCGCACATCGGCCTACCACCCGTCCGCGTGGTCGACGGCCTCGGCGCCATGGGCGGCGGCGAGGATCCCGGGGATGGGTGCGTCGCGCCGCACGAGGAGCCCGAGCTGCCCGACCGTGACGCTCAGGTCCGCCGCCGCCGCCCGGGCGAGCGTCGCGAAATCCTCGGCGATCGACCGGGCGGTGCCGGGGTCGAACAGGTTGGCGGCGTATTCGAGCAGCAGGGTCAGCTCGTCCTCGCCCTCGACCATGTAGTTCAGGTCGTACTTGGCGCTGATGCTGGTGTCGGTGAGCGGCCGCGCGGTACTGCCGGCGAGGTCGAGCACGACCGGCTCGTTGTTCTGGAGGATCAGGAGCACGTCGAAGAGCGGCTGGCGCCCCGGCTCCGGCGGGCGGGCGAGGTCCTCCACCAGGAGGTCGAACGGGTAGGCATCGTGTGCGAAGGCGTCGAGGACCAGGGCGCGCTCGGCCCGCAGCACGTCCCGCATCGTGTCGTCGGGCGCCACGCTGCCGCGCAGGGCCAGGAGGTTGAGGTAGAACCCGATCTGGTCCTCCAGCTCCAGGAGGTTGCGGCCGGCGACGGGCGTGCCGATCGTGACGTCGTCCTGCCCCGACAGCAGGGCGAGCTGCACCCGCACCATGGCGGCGAGCAGCGCGAACAGGCTGGCATCGTGCCGGCGGGCGAGGTCGCGCAGGTCCCGGCTGAGCGCCGCCCCGAGGGGGAGCGGGACGATGGCGCCGGCGCGGCGGCCCCGGGGCGGGCGCGGCCGGTCGGCCGGCAGGGCGAGCGGCGGCGCCTCGTCCTCGAACCGCGACAGCCAATAGGCGCGGCTTGCCGCCAGGGACGGCCCGGCGACCTGCTCCTGCTGCCAGGCGGCGAAATCCTTGAACTGGATCCGCAAGGGCGGCAGGTCCGCGGTCGCGAGGGGATCGGCCCCCAGCGCCGCGAGCGCCGCCCGGTAGAGCACGGCGAGGTCGCGCAGCATCACGGTGACCGACCAGCCGTCGGCGACGATGTGGTGGAGGTTGAGGACGATGGCCGCCGGATGGCCCCCGGACGCAGCGACGAGGTGGACCCGCACGAGGCCTCCCGCGGCGAGATCGAAGACGTGCCGGAACTCGGCGTTAAGCAGCCGGTCGACCGCCCCCGCCCCGCCCGCGTCCCGCAACAGGACCAGGCCCGATTCCGGCGCGGGATCGACGACCTGCCGCGGCTCGCCCTGGCGCAGGACGAAGCGGGTGCGCAGGATCTCGTGGCGCTCGACCAAAGCGGCGAAGGCGCGGGCGAGCGCGTCGAGATCGGCCGGGCCGTCGACGAGCAGGGCGCCGACCATGTTGTAGGCGACCTCGCCCGGCTCCATCGCCTGGAGCAGCCACATCCGGCGCTGGGCGAAGGACAGGGCGTGGTCCGGGGCGTCGGGCGCCGGCGCGAGGCCGCCGGCGGGATCGAGGCCCCGCCGCTCGATCAGGTCGGCCAAAACCGCGAGCGTCTGGGCGCTGAAGAAGTCGCGCAGGTCGAGCCGCGCGCCGAGGCGCTGGCGCAGGCGAACGACCGCCTGGTTGGCCTTGAGGCTGTGGCCGCCGAGGGTGAAGAAGTTGTCCTCCAGCCCGATTTCTGGAAGGCTCAGCACCTCGCCCCAGATCCGCGCCACGGCGCGCTGCAGCGGCGTGCGAGGCACAACCCCCGCCTCGGCCTCGAGGCCGGCCCCGCCCTCCACGGCGAGGCGCCGGCGGTCGGCCTTGCCGTTCGGCGTCAGCGGGATCGCCGGGACGCGCAGGAAGCGGGCCGGGATCATGTAGTCGGGCAGCCGGTCGGCGAGGTCGTGGACCAGGGCCTCGCGGCCGACCGGCCCGTCGGCGACGAGGTAGGCGGTCAGGGCGTCGCCGTCGGCGGTCACGGCGGCGTCGCGGATCCGCGGATGAGCGACGAGCCGGCGCTCGATCTCGCCGAGCTCGATGCGGAAGCCCCGCACTTTCACCTGGTCGTCGATGCGGCCGAGATAGACGAGGCCGCCATCCGGCCCGAGCCGGCCGAGATCGCCCGAGCGGTAGAGACGCTGCCCGGGCAGGTCGGGATGGGCGACGAACCGCTCCGCCGTCAGCTCCGGCCGGCCGAGATAGCCGCGGGCGACGCCGTGGCCGGAGACCAGGATCTCGCCGGCGATCCCTTCCGGGCACAAGCCCAGGTCGGGCCCGACCAGCAGCACGCCGTAGGAGGGCAGCGGCCCGCCGATGACGCTGCGCCCGTCGGCGATCTCGGCCGCGCCGATCTCCCGGAAGGTCACGTGCACCGTCGTCTCGGTGATGCCGTACATGTTGACGAGGCGGGCCTGCGGGTGGAGGTCGCGCCAGGGGCCGAGCCGGCCCGGCTGCAGCGCCTCGCCGCCGAACA
Source organism: Methylobacterium sp. EM32 (assembly GCF_040593685.1). Lineage (NCBI taxonomy): Bacteria > Pseudomonadati > Pseudomonadota > Alphaproteobacteria > Hyphomicrobiales > Methylobacteriaceae > Methylobacterium > Methylobacterium sp. EM32. Next base: position 28,123 of record NZ_JBEXZS010000136.1, read on the forward strand.
CGATCTCCCGTAACCGCAGCCGCAGGTCCGAGCGCTGCCGCGCCGCCTCGATCAGGGCGTAGAAGGCGGTCGGGGTCTGGTTGAGGACCGTGACGCCCTCGCGGGCGAGGAGATCGAGGAAGGAATCCGGCTCGCGCGCCGTCGCCTGCGGCACCACGACGAGCCGGCCGCCGAACAGCAGCGCGCCGTATATCTCCCAGGTCGAGAAGTCGAAGCAGGCGGAGTGGAACAGGGTCCAGACGTCGTCCGGGACGAAGGCGAACGGCAGACCATCGTGGAAGAGGAGCTGCACGACGTTGCGGTGCTCGATCATGCAGCCCTTGGGCGTGCCGGTCGAGCCGGAGGTGTAGATGACGCAGGCGAGGTGCTCGGGCCGGACCGCCGGCAGGTCCACGCCGGCGGGCGGCTCGTCCGCGACCGCCTCCTCCAGCACCACCACCTCGGCGCCGAGGCGGCGGGCGAGGTCGGCGTGGCGCGCGTCCGCCACGATCAGCGCGGCGCCGGAATCCGCCACCATGAAGCGGCAGCGCTCCTCCGGGTAGGCGGGATCGAGCGGCAGGTAGCCGGACCCGGCCTTGAGGATGCCGAGGAGGCCGAGGGGAATCGACCGCGACCGCTCGACGAGGAGGCCGATGCAGCGGTCGGGCGCGGCGCCGCGGGCAAGCAGGTGCCGCGCCAGGCGCTCCGAATCCCGGTCGAGGTCGGCATAGGTGACGTCTCCGCCCGCGTCGGTGACGGCTTTGCGGCTCCCGTGGCGGGCCGCCACCGCCGCGAAGGCCGAGACCAGCGTCAGAGTCCGGGGATACTCGGCGATCGTGCTCGCCCGCACCAGCAGGGCGGCGCGCTCGCCCGGCAGCATCAGGTCGAGGTCGGCGAGCGGCCGGTCCGGGGCCGCCAGTGCGGCGGCGAGGAGCTGCGCGAAGCGGTCGTGGATGCGCCGGCCGGTCTCTTGGTCGAACAGGTCGCGGTTGAAGACGAGGCGCGTCGTCGCTTCCTTGTCCCCGCCCGCGACCGACAGGACGAGGTCGTACTTGCCCCAGCCGAGGCCGGTCTCGACCGGCTCCCACGCTCCGGCCTCCGGCTCGGCATAGTGGAACAGCACGTCGAACAGGGCCGTGCGGCTCATGTCGTTGCGCGGCTTCACCGCCAGCACGATCCGGTCGAAGGGGAGCGCGCCCTGCGCCCGGGCGGCGGCCGCCTCGCCGGCGCGGCGCCGGACGAGGTCGGCGAAGCTCTCGGCCCCGTCGACGCGCAGGCGCAGGGGCAGGAGGTTGGTCGCCGGCCCGACGACCTCCCGGGCAGCGTCCGGGCGCCAGGTCTCGCCGACGATCACGTCGTCCTGGCCCGACAGGCGGTGCAGCAGGGCGTGGTAGCCGGCGCCGAGGATGTCGGCGCGGGTCACCCCCAGCGCCTCGGCGAGGCGGTCGATCCCGGCCAGCGCGAGGGTGCCGCCGGTCGCGCCCGCCGTGTAGGTGTGGATCGCCGGGCGCGGCCGGTCGGTCGGCAGCACCAGGGCGGCGACGCCGGCGAGCCGGTCGCGCCAGGCGGCGGCCTGCGCCGGATCGGCGGAGTCGCGCTCGCGGGCGGCCCAGGCCTTGAAGCCGGGGGCGGGCGGCAGGGATCCTTGCGGGTCCCGGTACAGGGTCTCCAGCTCGCGCAACAGCCGCGCGAGGGAGGCCGGATCGGCGAGCGCGTGATGGACGGTGAGCGCGAGCCACTGCGCCGTGTCAGAATTCGTCTCGCGGCACAGGGTCAGCCGGGCGAGCGGCGCCTCGCCAAGATCGAAGGAGACGCGGCTCGCCTCCTCCAGGGCGGCAAGCGCGGTCCCGGGCGCGGCCTCGATCAGCGTCACCGGCGGCACGGCGCCGGCGTGGGAGATCACGACCGGACGCTCGTCGCGGGTGGCGATCGCGCTGCGCAGGACCGGGTGCCGGGCCGCCAAGCGGGCGGCGGCCTCGGCGAGACGGGCGGGGTCGAGCCCGTCCGCGACCCGGACGATCGCCGGCATGTTGTAGTAGGTCGGGCCGGCCGGATAGAGCACGCCGCGCTCGAAGCGGTCGACGAACCAGAGCCGTTCCTGGTGCGGGGTCGGCGCCTCCGGGCCGTCCGCGGCCTCGCCACCGGCGATGGCCTTGACCGGCGCCTCCGGATCGGCGGCGGCCGCCGTCATCAGCCGGACGAGGCGCTCCATCAGCGCCGCGATGCGCGCACGCGTGAACAGGTCGGTGTTGTAGGTCGCCTTGATGCGCAGGGACGCATCCGCGCATTCGGTGACGTAGAGGGTGAGGTCGAACTGCGCCGTCGGCGTGTCGATCTCCTCCAGGCCAAAGCCCGACGCGCCGAGCACCCGGCCGATCCCGTCGCGGTCGTCCATCACCACCACGATCTCGAAGAGCGGGTTGCGCGACGGATCGCGGGGGAGACCCAAGGCCTCGACGACCCGGTCGAGGGGCGTGTCGCCGTGGGCGAGCGCCCCCATCAGGGCGTCGCGGGCCGTCCCCAGCACGGCGGTGAAGCCGGCCTCGGGATCGAGAACGGCCCTGAGCGCCAGGGTGTTGACGAAGAAGCCGATCTGGTCGGCGAGTGCCGGGTGGTCGCGCCCGGCCGTCACGGTGCCGAGCACGATGTCGCGGCTCCCGGTCTCGACCCAGACGAGGCCGTAGAGCGCCGCGACGGTGCCCGCGAAGGCGCTTGCGCCGTGAATGGCCGCCAGCGCCTTCAGCGCCGCCGCCGTCGCGACCGGGACGTCCACGGTGACGTGGTCGCCCGCGAAGGTCTTGACCGCCGGGCGCGGGTGATCGGGGCGCAATTCCGTGCGCGGCGCGCCGGCGAGCCGCCCGGTCCAGTATGCGAGGTGGGAATCGGGCCGGGACGCCGCCCAGGCGGCGTAGTCGCGGTATTGCAGCGGCAGAGCCGGCAGGCGGTCCGGCACCCCGCGCATGGCCGCGCCGTAGAGCGCCAGGACGTCGCGGACGAGGATTCCGAGGGACCACACGTCGCTGATTGCGTGGTGGATCAGGACGACGAGGCGGTCGCCGTCCGCGGCGCCGCGCAGCCACGCCGCCCGCCACAGGGGCGCGGCCGCGAGGTCGAACGGCTCGGCGGCGAGCGCCCGCATCCGCCCGGCGATCGCCTCGGGGTCGAGGCCGGCGACGTCCTCCTCGTGCAGCACGAGGAGCGGCTCGGGCAGCACGGTCTGGACCGGCAGGCCGTCGCGCTCGGTGAGCGCGGTGCGCAGGCTCTCGTGGCGCGAGCCCAAACGGTGCAGGGCCGCGCGCAGGGCGGTAGCGTCGAGGGGCGCCGGGCTGCAGAGCGCGAAGCCGATCGTGTAGGCGGTCAGGCCCGGATCGATCCGGTCCAGCATCCACAGCCGGGCCTGGGCGTTCGAGGCCGGGACCGGGCCGGGCCCGGAATGGCGCGGGATCGGGGCGCGGCCGGCGCCGCGGTCGAGCCGGGCGGCGAGGCCCGCCACGGTCGGGGCCTCGAAGAACGCCCGCAGGCTGACGCTGCGGCCCGTCTCCCGCTCGATGCGGGCGAGCATCGCCAGCGCCTTCAGGCTGTGGCCGCCGAGATCGAAGAAGCTGTCGGTGGCGCCGACCGCGTCGAGGCCGAGCAGGTCGGCCCAGATCCGGGCGATGCGGGTCTCGTCCTCGCCCCGCGGCGGCACGGCGGCGGCGGGCGCGGCCGGGATGGCGGCGAGCGCCGCGCGGTCCGGGCTGCCGTCGGCGCGCCGGGGGATGGCGTCCACCACCACGATCGCGTCGGGCCGGGCGGCGGGGACGAGGCGCAAAGCCGCGTAGGCGGCGAGCGCCCGCGGATCCGGCGCCGCCCCGCGGGCGGTCACGCAGGCGCGGCGGGAATGGTCATCCGCCACGACGACGGCCTCGCGCAGGGCCGGATGCTCGGCGAGCACGGTCGCGGTGGCCTGGAGGTCGATCCAGCCGGCGCGGCCGCGGGCGAAGCGGTCGCGAGGCCCGAGATCCTCGATGCTCCCGTCGGCGCGCAGGCGCCCGAGCCGGCCGGTCGGGTGCCAGGCGCCGTCCCGGCGGATCTCGACCGGCGCCAGGACGCCGATGCCGGCCGGCGCCCCGAAGCCGTCGCGGGTGCGCGTCTCGCCGATCCGCCCTTGCGCGGCCACGTCCTCGGGCGAGAGGGACAAGCCGGCCAGCGGCGCGTCGGGATCGCGCAGGGCTGAATCGAGCAGGGCGAGGTAGCTCGCGAGCCAGCGCCGGGCGGTCGCGGCATCCGCGACCTCGCCGTCATAGTCGAGGTCGATCAGCGCCTCGCCGTTCAGCTCGAGGAGGTTGAGAAAAAGATCCTTCTTCGGATGCGCCACCGGCGGCGACAGCCAGGCGAGGGCGAGCCCGTCGAAGGCGAGGCGGAATCCGCGGTCGAGGTTGAACAGCACGGTGACGTCGGGGCCGCGCCGCCCGCCCGGCGTCAGGAGCGAGGCCGCCGCGCGCTGCTGGCCGGCCAGGGTCGCGCGCAGCTGCGCCACCAGGGCGGTGAAGGACGTCCCGGGCGACAGCGCCACCGTCACCGGCAGGATGGCGGAAGCCGGCCCGACCATCACCGGCATCGCCGCCTCGGTGTGGCCGGCGACCGGCACCCCGATCGTGAGCCGGCGCTGGTCCGACAGGCGCCCGAGCAGCAGGGCGTAGGCCCCGAGCAGGACCGTGAACGGGCTGACGCCCTGCCCTTGCGCGAAACGCTTCGCCCGGCCGTAGAGGTCGGCCTCCGCGCCGGTCAGGCGCCGGTGGATGCGCCCGCCCCGGAAGCTGGCGCGCCGCGGGCCGGGCGGCGCCGGCAGCAGCACCGGCTCGGCCGCGTCGAAGGAGGTCTCGTCCGCCGCCTGCCGCCGGCTCCAGGCGACGAAGGCGCGAAACGAGGTCGCGGGCGGCAGGGCGGCGGGCCGGCCCTCCCGGGCGGCGGCGTAGAGCTCGGCGAGTTCCGTCGCCATCAGGCCGAGGGACCAGCCGTCGGCGACGATGTGGTGCACGGTGAGGGCGAGGACGTGCCGCTGCGCTCCCCGCCGCAGCAGCAGCGCGCGCAGGAGCGGGCCGTTTTCGAGGTCGAACGGTGTGCCGAGGTCGCGGGCGAGCCGCGCCGTCACCGCCGCGTCGTCGTCGCTTACCGGCTCGGTCGTCAGGACCGGCGCCAGCGCCGCGGCGGAGTACCAGGCGCGGTCGTCGAGGCCGATGCAGCGCAGGGCCTCGTGGCGCTCCGCGAGCGCCCGCAGCGCGGCACCGAGCGCCGCCTCGTCGAGGGGACCGTCGAGGGCGAGCGCCACCATCTCGTTGTAGGCGAGGCTCGATTCCGGCCGCGCCTCGATCAGGGCACGCATCTCGCCCTGTCCGCGGGAGAGCGACAGATCCTCGACCGGCGGGGTCTCGGCGAAATTCTCGGCTTGCTTCTCGACTTGCTTCTCGAGTTGGCGAGGCCGGCCGGTGCCGCGGGGCGGCAGCCAGCCGTCCGCGCGCATCGCCGCGAGGCCGCGGCGCACCGCCTCGACGATGTGGCGCAGGTCGGCCTCGTCATGGGCGGCCGAGAGGAAACAGTTGCGCCCCTCCCAGACGAACACCCCCTCGTTGAGCAGGTGGTAGTTCAGGATCTCGGTGTCGCCGGAGAACTCGAACCGGAACAGCGAGCTGAACTGCACCATCCGGATCGGCACCTCCTCCTCCGCGAAGAGGGCGTTCAGCTCGGCGCAAAGGGCCATGGTGCGGGCGTTGAGGCGCTCCTGGAGCGCCGGGCCCTCGGATTCGAGGCGTGTCAGCACCGCCTCGGCGGCGGCCATGGTCAGGGGGTGGTTGTTGAAGGTGCCGGCGACGAAGGCGGTGCGGGCGGTCGGCCCGCTGTCGTCGCCGTACTGCCAGTCGCCGCCGTCGACCGCGTCGAGGTAGTGGGCACGGCCGGACACGACGCCGATCGGCAGGCCCCCGCCGACGACCTTGCCGTAGGTGACGATGTCGGCCGTGACGCCGAAATGCGCCTGCGCCCCGCCCGGATGGACGCGGAATCCCGTGATCGTCTCGTCGAAGATCAGCGCGGTGCCGGATTCGAGAGTCAGGGCCCGCAGGGCGTGCAGGAAGTCCCGCGGCTGGACGCTCGGATCGCGGCTCTGCACCGGCTCAACCACGATCGCCGCGAGGTCGGCGGCGTGGTGGCGCAGGGTGTCGAGCGCCTCGGGGTCGCCGTAGCGCAGCACGATCACGTCCTCGACCATGCCCTGGGGCGTGCCGTCGCTGACCGGCAGGGTGGTGGCGCGGGCGCCGTCGCTCCAGCCGCTCGCGAGCAGCCCGTCGAAGGTGCCGTGATACGAGTTGGTGAAGATCGCGATCCGGCGCCGGCCGGTCTTCGCCCGGGCGAGCCGCAGGGCCACCATCACGGCCTCGCTGCCGGTGGTGAAGAAGGCCACCCGCTCGACGCCGGTCATCCGGCGGATCAGCGCGGCGACGCGGCCGGCCCGGGCGGTCTGCGGACCGACCGGGTAGCCGGCGGCGATCTCCGCCTCCAGGGCGACGCGGACGAAATCCGGGTTGTGCCCGAACAGGGTGACGCCGAACCCCATGGTGATGTCGACGTAGCGGTGCCCGTCGAGGTCCCAGACATGGGCGCCCGCAGCCCGCTCGACGTGGAGCGGGTAGGTCAGCTCCTTCCATTCCGGCCGGAAGCCGATCACCGCCCGGGGATTGGCGTAGACGCCGCGGTGGCGGGCGGTATGGTCCTTCGAGGCGCGGGTGCGGGCGTTGTAGGCGGCGGTGAGCCGGGCGACGTGGGCTCCTTGCGCCGGATCGACCTCCTTGCGCCGGCCGGGCAGCGCCTTGAACAGGCCCTTGATCTCCCGCGCGGGCGTCCGCTCGGCCGAGGCGGCCTCGCGCACCGGCTCCGGCACGGGCGCGGCGGGCACTGGGGCGGGCTGCACCGGCGCGCCGCCCTGGATGAGCTGGATCTGCTGCTGGAACAGCGCGCTCATCGCGTCGATCTGCCGGGCGAGCAGGCCTTCGACGCCGGCGGACGCCACCGCGGCGGGGGCTTGCGCGGCGGGGGCTTGCATGACGGAGATCGGCGCGGCGGGCGCCGCGGCGGCCGGGGCGGCGGGCACCGCCGGCCGCGCCAGGCGCGGCACCACCAGGGCGACGAGCCGCTCCAGGGTGTCGCCGTGCTCCATCACCTCCGCCAGCGGCAGGTCGATCGCGTAGTGGCGGCCGAGCGCCTGCTGGAGCTGGACGATCAGCAGCGAATCGAGGCCGAGGCCGAACCAGTTGACCCCCGGCACGACCTCCTCCGGCCGCAGCCCGGCGAGGCCCTTGAGGATGCTGCGGATCGTGCGGGCGACCTCCTCGCCGTCGGATTCGCAGACGGGGGCCGGGGAACGGGCGGGCTGGGGCATCGCGGAGGAGAGCTTGGCTGCGGAGGATTCGTCGGATTCGGGCGCGGCCGGCGCGGGTTCCGGGCGGCTGGAGGGCAGCACCCGGGTGCGGCCGAGGAACGGGGTGGTCGGTGCGTCGGCGACGCGGCCGGGCCGCCCGGCGAAGACGCCGCGCCAGCGGACCGGCGCGCCGGCCTCGAACAGGGCGGCGATCGTGTCGAGGATCCGCTCGTCCGGCCGGCGCGCGTCACTGATCGCGAGGATCCGCGCGCGGGGCCGGGCCTCGGCGGCGAGGGGCGCCAGGACCGGGCGCGAGCCGAGATCGAGGAGGATCCCCTCGCCCGCCGCCGCGAGCGCGTCCGCGAAGGCGACCGGGGCGCAGGCCTGTTCGGCCCAGTGCTCGGGATCGCGCAGGGCGTCCGTGTCCACGGGCGCACCGGTCAGGGTCGAGATCATGACGGGGCCGTCGCGCCGTCCGCGGATCCGGCGCCAGTCGAGGCCGGCGGCGAGCGCCCGGATCTCCGGCAGCGCCCCGGCGATCAGCGGCGAATGGAAGGCGTGAGCGACATCGAGCCGGCTCACCCGCGCGCCCTGCTGCCGCAGCATCGCCTCGGCCGCCGCGAGTGCGGCCTCGGACCCCGCGAGGGTCGTGCGCGAGGGGGCGTTGCGGGCGGCGATGGCCGCGCCGGTCCGCGCCGCCACGGCCTGCACCACGGATTCGGGGGCCTGGACCGCGAGCATCGCCCCGGGGGCCAAAAGCTGCATCGCGGCGCCCCGGTCGGCGGCGAATCGCACCGCGTCGTCCGGGTCGAGCAGGCCGGCGATCGCCGCCGCGGCGATCTCGCCGACCGAGTGGCCCACCACCGCGTCGGGCTCGACGCCGCAGCTGCGCAAGACAGCCGCCATGGCGAGGGAGACCGCGACGGAGGCCGGCTGGTCGTAGGCCGTCCGCGCCAGGAAAGCGGCCGCGTCCTCGCGGGTGAGGAGGTCGGCGAGGCGGTGGTCGAGCCGGCCGGCGAGGGCCCGGTCGGCGGCGTCGATGGCCGCCCGGAAGGCGGGCTCATGGTCGTAGACGTGGCGCAGAGCCGCCGGGCTCTGCGCGCCCTGCCCCGGCAGCAGGAACACGAGGCGCGGGCGCTCGCTCGGCGCGGAATCGGGGACGGCGCGGCTCCGCAGCGCCTCCGCCACGGCGGCCGGCTCGCGCCCGACCACCGCGAGGCGGTGCGGGAAGGCCGCCCGGGCGAGGGCGGCGGTGGCGGCGAGGTCGTGCAGGCGTGAGGCATCCGCCCCCGCCAGGGTCTCGGCGTAGCGCATCGAGAGCGCCCGCAGCTCGTCGGGCGTGCGGGCCGAGAGCGCCAGCAGGGCGGGCCGGTCCGTCCCGCCCGCGGGCGCACCCTCTTCAACGATCAGGTCTTCGACGATCACATCTTCCACGATCACATGGGCGTTGGTCCCGCTCATGCCGAAGGCGCTGACCGCCGCCCGCCGGGGCCGCCCTTCCGCCTCCGGCCAGGGCCGCTCCGCGGCGACGACTTCGAGCGGCAGGCGCGACCACGGGATGAGCGGGTTGGGCGCCGCGAAGTGCAGCGAGGCCGGCAGGCTTCCGTGGCGGAGCGCGAGCACGACCTTGGCGAGGCCGGCGAGGCCCGAGGCGGCCTCCAGATGGCCGAGATTCGTCTTCACCGAGCCGATCGGCAGGGGCTCCGTCCGGCCGGCGCCGTAGGCCTCGGCGAGCGCCATCGCCTCGATCGGGTCGCCGAGCGGCGTGCCGGTGCCGTGCGCCTCGACGTAATCGACCGCGTCGGGCGTCAGGCCGGCATCCGCCAGGGCGGCGGCGATCACCGCGCGCTGCGCGGCGCCGTTGGGGGCGGTGAGCCCGTTCGAGGCGCCGTCATGGCTGACCGCGCTGCCGGCGATGATCGCCAGGGCGCGGCCGGCCGGCACCGCGTCGGCGCGGGCGAGCACCAGGGCGACGCAGCCCTCGCCGCGGGCGTAGCCGTCCGCGCCGGCATCGAAGGCGCGGCAGCGGCCATGGGGCGATAGCGCCTTCATGCGGCTCAAGCCGACATGCAGCTCCGGCCCGAGGATCAGGTTGACGCCCGCGACGATCGCCCGCTCGCACTCGCCGGCCCGCAGGGCCCGCACCGCGAGGTGGAGGGCGGCGAGAGCGGACGAGCAGGCGGTGTCGATCGCGAGGACCGGTCCTTCGAGGCCGAGCACGTAGGCGATCCGCCCGGCCGCGACGCTCGGCGTGCTGCCGAGCACCGCGTGGGGGCCGATCTCGGCGAGGCGCCCGGAGCGGGCCTGGGCCTGGACGTAGTCGCCTGGGCCGATGCCGACGAAGACGCCGGTGCGGCTGCCCTTCAGCCCCTGCGGATCGAGGCCGGCGCGCTCCACCGCCTCCCAGGCGGTCATCAGCAGCAGTCTTTGCTGGGGATCGACCAGCTCCGCCTCGACCTGCGTCAGGTTGAAGAACCGGTGCGGGAAGGTCTCGATGTCGGCGAGGTAGCCGCCGCGGTCGGTGGCGACGAGGCTCTTGTCGAAATCCGGCCAGCGGCCGGGGGCGACCGGTCCGGTGGCGTCGCGCCCCGCCGCGAGGAGGTCCCAGAACGCCTCCGGCGTCTCGACGCCGCCGGGCAGGCGGCAGGCGAGCCCGGCGATCACGATCCTCGAGCGACCGGCGGTGGGGGCGGGTTGCGCGTCGGCCCGGGGAGCCGGCTCCCGCGCCAGCAGCGCGTCGGCGAGGGCCGCCAGGCTCGGCTGCTCGAAGACCAGAGTCACCGGCAGGTCGAGGCCGAGCGCCCGGTTCAGGCGCCGCACCAGCTCGACGAGCCGCAGGGAGGTGAGGCCGCCCTCCATCAGCGGCCGCTCCGGATCCGGGGCGTCGCCCGGCACCAGCCGGTGGGCGAGGGCCGCGAGCGCTGCGACGAGGGCCGGGCGGTCGCCCCGGCGCCAGGATTCGCGCAAGCCCTCCCCCTCGTCGTCTCCCGCCTCGGCGGCCGCCATCGCGGCCAGCGCCGCGGCGAAGTCGCCCGCGCGGTAGCGCCGGACGAGGTCGAAGCGCTGGACCTTGCCGCTCGTCGTCTTCGGGATCCGGCTCACCGGCACGACGATGTCGACCGGGATGCCGATCTCGCGCAGGACCCGGTCGCGGATCCGGCGCGCCAGCGGCGCGAAGTCGGCCGCGTCCCGCCGGTGGAGCACGAAGACCGCGACGCCCTCGCGCTCGGATCCCCCTTCCGTCATCGGGACGGCACCGGCCACCGCCATGTTGAGGTCGAGGCCATCGATCCCGCCCACCACCCGCTCGATGTCCTGCGGGTAGTAGTTGACGCCGTTGACGATGAGGATGTCCTTGCGCCGGCCGGTCATCACCAGTTCGCCGTATCGCGTGAAGCCGAGATCGCCGGTGTCGAGCCAGCCATCCGCGGCGATGACCGCCCGGGTCGCCGCCGGATCGCGGTAGTAGCCGGCGGTGACGCTGGCGCCGCGGATCTGGATGCGGCCGACCACGCCGTCGCCGCAGACGGCTCCGGCCTCGTCGGCGATGCGCAAGGCCACGTGGGCGACCGCCGCGCCGACAGACACGAAGGTGACGGCGTCGGGCGAGCCGGGAGCGACCTCGACCACGGCATCGCCGGGGCTCACCCGGCGGCGGTCGAGGGCGACCCGGCGCAGGGGCGCGTGCCAGGGCGTCAGCGTGACCGCCAGGGTGCCCTCGGCGAGGCCGTAGGCCGGGGTCATGACGTCCGCGCCGAGGCCGAACGGCGCCAGGGCGGCGACGAACTCCGCCGCGAGATCGACGGCGATCGGCTCGGCGCCGTTGACGATGATCCGCACCGCCGACAGGTCCCAGTCGCGCGGCCGGTCCGGCTCCCAGAACTTGAGCAGGTGCCGGTAGGAGAAGTTCGGCCCGCCGAGCACCGTCGCCCGCAGGTCGGAGGCGGCCTGGAGCCACACGATCGGGCTGCGCACGAACAGCTTGGTGGGGATCAGCCCGTGCTCGAGCCCCCGGACCACCGGCAGGATGTGGAACCAGATGATGCCGAAATCGTGGGTCAGCGGCATCCAGCTGACGAAGCGGTGCGTCTCGGCGGCCGCCCCGATGTCGCGCCAGATCCCGTCGCAATTGGCGAGAAGGTTGGCGTGGGTCACCGTCACGCCCTTCGGGGCGCCGGTCGAGCCCGACGAGAACTGGATGAAGGCGACGTCGTCCGGGGCCGCCGGCCGGACCGGCGCCGGCTCGCCGTCGAGGCTGGAATCGGGCGTCGCCAGGATGCGCGCGGCGAGCGAGTCCAGCCGCGTCCGCGCCTCCGGCTCGAACCGGTCGAGCAACGGCGCGACCCGCTCGGCGACCGGGCCATCCGCGACGAGCCAGGGCCGCGCCAGCACGGTCCAGATCCGGGCGAGCTTCAGCGCGCCCTCATCGTTCGCCGGGGCCGCCACCGGCACCGCCACGAACCCGTTGAGGAGGCAGGCCCAGAACGCGACCACGAACACGCGCTGGTTGTCCGTGGCGATGATCACCTCGTCGCCGGGCCGGACGCCCTGGCGCAGGAAATCCCCGCCCCGGCGCCGCGCCTGGTCGAGCAGGTCGGCGTAAGACAATCGCGTCGTGCGCCGCCTCGCCGCCACGAAGACGATGCCGGCCTCAGCCGTCGCGCTCGCCGCCAGCGCCTCGCACAAGGTCGATCCGGCAAGACACGCGCCCATCGGCTCAGAGTTCACCGCTCCGCTCGACGACATGCGTCCGCCCCGGCATTTCTGCTGATCTGATGTTTGCTCGATAGAAATCTCGTCACGAGACGTCAAGCGAGATTTTAAAATACACGTCGCCCTTGACACGATGTCTCGGATAAGACTGCCTAGTTAGATCTATAGTGATTCGAAAACGTTCGTAAAATTGTCATTTCCAGATTCGGGAAAATCGCTTAAGTCAGAATTTTCCTGCATCGGGCGGTGTAGGCCTTACAGCAAAGCCGGTGCGGCGGGCGCGCAAGCTGGCCGGCGTGTCGATACCGTTCCGGCGCTGGCCGGCCCCTCCGCACTGCAACCCTGGCGGGCGCTTTGCCGGCCGCCGGACGGGGCGACAGCGTGCCCGCGCGATCCTCGCACCGGCGATGGACCGGGCCGTGGCGGCGGCAGATGCGCGTGCGGACGGCCGGTCGTGGGGCATGCGCGCGCCGCAGTCTCGTGCATCGTGGCGCAGCCGACACCTCACGATACAGGCGCGATCAGAACAAGATTTCTAGATATATATTTAGATTTAGATGATCTGTGCGTCAGTTGACAGCGCAGACATCGCTACAATTATATTATATAATTACTCAATTCTATCTTGATTATCTCAGCCATGTCTCCACCCTCCGCGTCATCCCGGGGCTCGACGAAGTCGAGAACCCGGGATCCATAACCGCTGATGCTTCCGGACGAAGCGGGACGTCCTCCGCTTCATTCTCAACTGTCAGCGGTTATGGATCCCGGGTTCCGCTTGCGCGGCCCCGGGATGACGATGGCGGGCTTCACCCCGGTCCCTCCAGGCAAACAGGGTCCCGGGATGAGGCTCTGGGCGGACCGCCCTACCCCTTGGCCGCCGTCACCACGACCTCGATGAGCGCGCCGCCGCCGAGATCCGCCACGCCGACGGTGGCACGGGCCGGCAGGTCGTCACCGAAGAAGCGGGTCCAGGCGGCGTCCATCTCCTTCTTGTGCGACAGGTCGGTCACGAAGATCGTGGCGGCGACGATGCGCGAGGCATCCGTCCCGGCCTCCTTCAGGTAGCCGGCGATCTTGCCCAGGATGTTCTCGGTCTGGGCGCCCATCGACACCGAGGTGTCGTCCGCGATGGTGCCGCCGACGAAGACGAGGCCGTTGACCTCGACGGCGCGGTGCATGATCGGGGTGCGGATCTGGCGGGTGATGGTCATCGGAGTCTCCTTGGGATTCAGGTCCGGAAGCGCTCGATGCCGAGCGCGCCGATCCGGGTCTGGGTGCCGCCCTCGACGATGAGCTCGGCCATGACGGCGCCCGCCGCCGGCCCGAGCTGGAAGCCGTGCAGCGAGAAGCCGAACTGGTGATAGAGGCCGGGATGCCGGGCGCTCGGCCCGAGCACCGGCAGGTCGTCCTTCATCTTGGCCTCGATGCCCGCCCAGGCGCGCAGGATCGTCGCGTCGCGCATGACGGGAAAGAGTTCGAACACCGTGCGGGCGCTCTCGGACAGGCGCCGCCAGTTCAGCACCGTCGTGCCCTTCTCCTGGTCCGGCACCGCGAGGTGGCCGCCGCCGATCAGCACCGTGCCGTTGGCAAATTGCTTGAACGACAGCTTGCGGCCGCGCAGGATCACCACCGGATCGATGAAGTGCGGCACCTTCGAGGTGATCATCAGCATCGGCGCCACGGTCTCGACCGGGACCGGCTCGCCGAGGGATTCGGCGATGCGCCCGGCCCAGGCGCCGGCGGCGTTGACGAGGACCGGCGCCGCATAGGTGTCGGCGCCGACATCGACCCGCCACAGCCCGTCCTCCCGGCGCACGTTCCGGGCCGGCTCGCCCTCGCGCACGATGGCGCCGAGACTCTCCGCCTTGCGCCGGAACGCCGCCACCGTGCGGGCGGGCTGGGCCGCGCCGTCGCGGCGCGAGACGACGCCGCCCGGGCAGGTCTCGGCCACCGCCGGCACCAGCCGGCGCAGTTCCGCCCCGTCGATCAGCTCCTCGTGGGTGAAGCCGCGGCCCTGCAGGTCCTCGACGCGCTCGCGGCAGGCCGAGAGTTCGCCCTCGTCCTCGGCCACCAGAACCTGGCCGTGGCTCTCGAAGCCGCACTCGTCGTCGACGAGGTCGCCGATGCGCTCCCAGAGGTCCATCGAGCGGATCGAGAGCGGAATCTCGGCGACGTGGCGGGCGAGCTGGCGCACCCCGCCGGCATTGACGCCCGAGGCGTGGCGGCCGGCATAATCCTTCTCGATCAGGACGGGCTTGAGCCCGGCCCGGCAGAGATGGAGCGCGGTCGAGCAGCCGTGGATCCCGCCCCCGACCACGATGGCGTCGGCGAGCAGGGTCATCCGCGCACCACCGCCTCGGTCTCGGCCTGCGATTTCGGCAGGGCGGCGAGCTCGGACAGCGCGATCGGCTTCACCGGCGCGCGCAGGCGATAGTAGCCGATCTCCTGCGGCGTCTTCCCCCGCGCCTCGGCCATCAGCTCGGTGACGGTGAGGCCGCAGAGCCGGCCCTGGCACGGGCCCATGCCGGTGCGGCGATAGGCCTTGAGCTGGTTCGGCCCGGTCGCCCCGATGGCGACCGCCTCGCGGATGTCGCGGGCGGTGATCTCCTCGCAGCGGCAGACGATCGTGTCGTCGGCGGGGATGCGGAACTGCTTGCCTGGCCGGAACAGCAGGTCGAGGAACGGCCGGCCGCGCTCGGCCCGGACGAGTTCGGCCCGCACGCTCGCCGCCGATTCGATTTTGGAGAGGGCTGCCGGCGCCAGGGCCTCGACGGCCGCCAAAGCCGCGAGCCGGCCGCGCAGCGCCGCGGCCTCCGCGCCACCGATTCCGGCGCCGTCGCCCGCCACCGCGATCCCCTCGACCGAGGTCGCGCCGTCCTTCCCCAGCACCGGCAGCCAGGCGAGCTGGACGTCGTCCCAGGCATGCTCGACGCCCGCCGCCATGGCGAGGTTGACGTTCGGCACCACGCCGTGGTGCAGGAGGAGCAGCGAGGCCGGCAGGGTCTCCTCTCGCGCACCCACCTTGTAGGTGACGCTGGTAAGCCTCCCCTCGCCTCGCGCGGCCAACTCCGTGACGCCGGAGACGACCTTCACCTTCGCGCGCACCTCGCGCATCAGCGCGAGACCTTTCCGGAAATACGGCGAGGTCGCGAAGGCGAGCGCGTGCGGCATGGCGCCGACGACGTTCCGCCGGTCGGTGGTGTCGAGGATCCGGTCGATCCGGCCGCCGAGGCGCAGGATCTGCGCCGAGAGGAGCCAGAGCAGCGGCCCTTGGCCCGCGATCACCGTCGCCTCGTCCGGCACCAGGCCGGACGATTTCAGCATCGTCTGCGCCGCGCCGGCGGTCATCACGCCGGGCAGCGTCCAGCCCGGGATCGGGAACGGGCGCTCCAGTGCGCCGGTCGCCAGGATCACCCGCCGCGCGCTCACGAAGGCCGAGCCGCCGCCGACCGAGACGCCGATCTCGAGCGCCTTGTCGAGGCTCCAGACCGTGGCGCGGTGGATCACCTCGGCGCTGCCCGCGCGCAGGGCCCGGACCCATTCCTCGCCGCTCCAGAAATCGGACCCGAGCTGTTTCCGATCCGCGAGCGGCGTCGAGGTGATGGCGCGCCAGACCTGGCCGCCGGGGCCGGCATTCTCGTCGAGGAGCAGGACCGTGAGGCCGGCCTTGGCGGCGGTGGCGGCGGCGGCGAGGCCCGCGGGGCCGGCGCCGATCACCACGACGTCGTAGGCGTCGCGGAGAGGTCCCTTGATCGTCGGTGCGCTGGTCATCGGCCGATCTCCCGCTTGCCCTTCTGGATCTCGATGCGCATGCCGTCTTCCACCGGCACGAGGCAGCCCTGGCGGTTGCCGACCCCGTCGATGGTGACGAGGCAGTCGAAGCACACCCCCATCATGCAGTAGGGCAGCCGCGGCGCCCCACTGACCGCGGTGAGCCGGCGCACGTCGCGGCCGGAGGCGAGCAGAGCGGCCGACACGGTGTCGCCCGCCCGCGCCTCGACGGTCGCGCCCTCGACGAGGATGCGGACGATCGGTCTGGTGTCGTGGTCGGATCGCTTGAACATGGGCGTCTCCGGGCCCGGGGCCCTCGTGGTATCTCGGTGGTTGTCGGGGTGGCTGACGGTACTGCCACCCTCCGCGTCATTCCGGGGCCGCGCAGCGGAGCCCGGAATCCAGAGCCGCGGATGTTTCCAGAAGGGGCGGATAGCGTTCCGCTCGATTCTCTCGGAACTGAGGTTCTGGATCCCGGGCTCTCGCCTGCGGCGAGCCCCGGGATGACCCTGTGGGGTGGGAGCCGTCGCGGCCGACGACTGTCGCTCGTGCTGAAAACAGCTCTCAATAATACCCGCTGCCGGTCTTCGCCTCGGCGGCCTCGAACCGCTTCGCCGTGAACGCCCCGACCAACTCCTCCTCCAGGCGGCCCCCCGCCACCATCCGGGCGATCTCGAAGGCGTGGTTGGAGGCGAGCGTCACGCCCGAGTGGCAGCAGGCGACGAAGGCGCCGGGATGGGTATCCGACTGGTCGTAGATCGGGAAACCGTCCCGCGGCATCACCCGGATGCCGGACCAGCTGCGCACCACGTTGAGCCGGGCGAGATGCGGGAAGGTGCGCTGGGCCCGGTCGGCCATCACGGCGTTGATGCCCTGGCGCATGGAGCGGTCGTCGAGCACGTCCTCCTTGCTGTCGCCGATCATCACCGTGCCCTCGTCGGTCTGGCGCAGGGTCGAGAGCGGGTGGGGCAGGAAGGGTTGCGTGCGCTCGGTGACGACGATCTGGCCGCGGGTCGGACCCATCGGCGCCGAGAGGCCGACCATCGGGGCGAGCGCCTGGTTGGCGTTGCCGGCGGCGAGCACCACCTTGGCGGCGCGGACCTCGCCGGCGGGAGTCGTCAGACGGAACTCGTCCCCCTCGCGGGTGATGGCAGAGACCGGCCGCTCGGGCAGGTAATCGACGCCGAAGCTTTTGAGCCCGGCGTGGAAGGCCCGGTAGGTGCGCAGCGAGTTCACGTGGCCGTCGAGCGGGCAGTAGCTGCCGCCGGAGACCTCGGGGCCGATGCCCGGCAGGGTCCGCTCGACCTCCGCCCGGGAGACCATCGCCATCTCGTAATCGGCAGCGCCGATCTGGTTGTGCATCCGGGCGACGAGGTCGGCGCGGCGGTCGTACTCGTCCGCGCCGAGCGTGAGGTGGAAGCCGCCGTTCTGCTGCAGCGCGACGTCGAGCCCGGTCTGCTCGCGAAGGGCTGACGCAAGCTGCGCCCAGCTCTTCGCCGCGCGCACGGTCCAGCCGGTATAGGCCGGCATCCCGAGGCCCTTGCTCTGCACCCAGACGAGGGCGAAGTTCGCCCGCGAGGCGCGCTTGGTGATGTCGCCCTCGTCGAGGACGGCCACCCGTTGCCCGAGCCGGCCGAGGCCCCAGGCGATGGCCGAGCCGAGCAGGCCGCCGCCGACGACGGCGACGTCGTAGTCCTTGGACATGTGAACTCCTGTGCGCCGGCGCTGGCTCTTTAGTGGCTGCCCTTGCCCGCGAGCACGCGGTCGAGGCCGTAGAGCCGGTCGAGGATGGCGAGACAGACCATGGTGACGGCGATCACGCAGGCCGAGACCGAGGTCACCAGCGGGTCGATGTTGTCCTGGATGTAGAGGAACATGCGCACCGGCAGCGTCTCGGTGCCGGGCGCGGCGAGGAAGACCGTCATGGTCAGGTCGTCGAAGGACTGGATGAAGGCGAGCGCCCAGCCGCTCACCACCCCGGGCAGGATCAGCGGCAGCGTCACCCGGCGAAACAGCGTGAACCCGCCGGCCCCGAGCGACACCGCCGCCCGCTCCACCGACGGATCGAGCCCGGCGGCAGCCGCCAGCGTCAGCCGGAACGCGAACGGGAACACCACGACGATGTGGGCGGCGAGCAGCGCCAGGAAGGTGCCGCCGAGGCCGAGCGCCGTGAAGAAGCGCAGGAAGGCGACGCCGAGCACCACGTGCGGGATCATCAGCGGCGAAAGGAACAGGGCCTGGAGCGCGCTGCGGCCCGGCACCGGATAACGGGTGAGCGCGAGCGCCGCCGGCACCGCGAAGAGGAGCGCGATGAATGAGGACAGCGCGCCGAGCCCGAGGCTGACCCAGAAGGCGTGGACGAATTCGGGGTAGTCCGCGATCGCCCGGAACCAGCGCAGCGAGAACCCGTTCGTCGGCAGCGAGAGGAACCCCTCCGGCGTGAAGGCGACGAGGCAGACGACGACGATCGGCGCCAGCATGAAGGTCACGAACAGGCCGTGGAAGGCGAGCGCGAGGGGGCCGTTGCGGCTCATTTGAAGACCTCCGCGTAGCGCCGCTCGACCAGCGCATTGGCGCCGACGACGATCAGCACGAGGCCGACCAGCAGCAGCACCGCCACCGCGGCGCCGAGCGGCCAGTTCAGCGTGTTGAGGAACTCGTCGTAGGCGAGCGTCGCCGCAACCTTGAGCCGGCGCCCGCCGATGATCGCCGGGGTGGCGAAAGCGCTCGCCGAGAGCGAGAACACGATGATCGCGCCCGACAGCACGCCCGGCATGATCTGCGGCAGGACGATGCGGCGGATGATGGTGACGGGACCGGCACCGAGCGACATCGCCGCGTGCTCGACCTGAGGGTCGAGGCGCTGCAGCGCGGCCCAGACCGACAGCACCATGAACGGCATCATCACGTGGACGAGCGCGATGACCACGCCGGTCTCGGTGAACAGGAACGGCAGCGGCGAGGAGATCAGGCCGAGCGACATCAGCAGCTTGTTGGCGAGCCCGTTCGAGCCGCCGAACAGGAGCGCCCAGCCGAGGGTGCGCGCCACGACCGAGATGAGGAGCGGCCCGAGGATCAGCAGCAGGAAGATGCCGCGCCAGCGCCCGCTCATCCGGTTGAGGATGTAGGCCTCCGGCGCGCCCAGCAGAGCCGTGAAAAGGGTGGTGATCAGCGCGATGCGGAGCGTGCGCGCGAACATCTCGGCGTAGTACGGGTCGGTCGCGACCTCCTGCCAGTTCTTCAGGATCAGGACCGGCTCGATGCCCTTGTACTGGCCCCAATCGTGGAACGAGAGCAGCACCGTCATCGCCAGCGGCACCAGCACGATGCCGACGAACAGCAGCACGGCCGGCAGGATCAGCCAGAGCGGCGCGCGGCTGGCGCGGGGCTCCGGGGCCGTCGTCGATGGGGCGGTGGGAAGGGTCGTGGTCGCGGTGGCGTTCACGCGGCGGCTCCGGCGCGCAGGCTCATGTCCTCGGGACGCCAGGCGAGGCGCACCGCCTCGCCCTCGCCGGGCTGGGCGAGGCCGTCATTGGGGCGCACCACGATCGCAGGGCCGCACTCGGTCTCGCATTGGAAGAGCCAGTGGTTGCCCTGGAAGATGCGGGCGGACACCCGTCCCGGCAGGCCGGTCTCCGAGAATCCGATCCGCTCCGGGCGGACGCTGATCGTCACCGGGCCGCGCAGGCCCACGGGCGCCGGCGCGCTCCAGCCGCCGGCGACGATCCGGGCGGGCGACGCGCCCTCGATCCGGGCGGAGAAGTCGTTGGTCTTGCCGAGGAACTGGGCGACGAAAGCGGAGCTAGGTCGCTCGTAGGTGTCCTGCGGCGTGCCGATCTGCTCGATGCGGCCCTTGCTCATCACGACGATCCGGTCGGAGAGCGACAAGGCCTCGGTCTGGTCGTGGGTGACGAGAATCGTGGTGGTGCCGAGGTTGCGCTGAATCTGGCGCAGCTCGATCTGCATCTCCTCGCGCAGCTTGGCGTCGAGATTCGACAGCGGCTCGTCGAGGAGCAGCACGCTCGGGCGGATGACGAGGGCGCGGGCGAGCGCCACCCGCTGCTGCTGGCCGCCGGACATCCGGCGCGGATGCCGGTCCTCGTAGCCGGCGAGGCCCACCATCGCCAGCGCCGCCCGGACCCGCTCGGTGCGCTCCGCCTTGCCGATGCGCTGCATCTCGAGGCCGAAGGCGACGTTCTCGGCGGCCGTCATGTGCGGGAAGAGCGCGTAGCTCTGGAAGACGATGCCGAGGCCGCGCTTCGCGGGATGGACCTGCGTCAGGTCGCGGCCCTCCAGGCGAATCGTGCCGCGGGAGGGCGCCAGGAAGCCGGCGATCATCTGCAGCGTCGTGGTCTTGCCGCAGCCCGACGGGCCGAGGAACGAGACGAACTCGCCGGGCGCCACCGCGAGGTTGAAATCCTCGACCGCGACGTGACTGCCGAAGGCCTTGGCGACGTGCTCGAGCTCGAGGAGCGGCGCGGCGGAGCGGGGATTCGAGGTCATGCGTAGATCCGGGGCTGTCCGGGGGAAGAAGAGGCGCGGCCCCCCCCCTCTCCCGTGTGGGAGAGGGGCCGGGGGTGAGGGTGACACGCTTCAGTGTGAAGCTCAGACCATCGTGCTGGCAGCTCGACGCTAAGTGCCGGACTTAGAACCGTAGCACCCTCGCGCGATCTTCGATCGCCCCTACCCCTCTCCCACACGGGAGAGGGGATCCCGCGATTTATTCGACAATATTTGCGTATTACGGATCCCGGCCGACCTACCGCTCGACCTCCCGATTCCACCTCTTCGTCCACTCCTCGCGCTTCTCGTTCACCACCGTCCAGTCCGGCGTGTAGAGGGCGGCGGCGCGGGCGCCGACGGGGGCCATCTTGACGATCTCCGGCGGCACCTCGACGGTCTTCACCACCGGGCCGTAGCCGTATTCCTTCAGCATCGTCAGCTGCACCTTGGGATCGAGCAGCGCCTTGATGAAGGCGTTGGCGAGTGGCGACCCCTTCGGCTTGGCGATCGGGCAGGCGGCGGTGAGGAGCGCCACCGCGCCCTCCTTCGGATAGACGAAATCGACCGGGAAGCCGGTATTGGCCAAGCCCTGCACCCGGCCGGTGCCCCAGACCGCGATCACCGCCTGGCCGGACTGGAACAGCTCGGTCATCTTGCCGGGCGACGGCTCGTAGGCCAGCACGTTCGGGTTGATCTCGGACTTGAAGATCTTGAACGCCGCATCGACGTTCTTCTCGCTGCCGCCGTTCATCTTCGCCAGCATCACCAGGACGTTGAGCCCGTAGGTGTTGTTGATCGGCGGGATGACGAGCTTCTGGCGATATTTCGGGTCCTTGAGGTCGTTCCAGGAGGTCGGCGGCGCCCAGCCCTTCTCTGCAAAGACCTTGGTGTTGTACATGAGCCCGGTGGCGACGAGGCCGGTCGCCACCGCCTTGTCGTCGGTGAAGCGGGCGAGGTCGTAGAGGTCGCCGGTCGGCACGCCCTCGATCTTGTCGCAGAATCCGAGCTGGATCGCCTGGTACATCGGGCCGTCATCGACGATCGCGACGTCGATCTGCTGGTTGCCCTTCTGCGCCTGGAGCTTCGCCAGCGTGTCGGTGGAGTTGCCGGCGACGTACTCGACCTTGACGTTGTTGGCCTTCTCGAAGGCCGGGATCACCTCGGTGCGGATCGTCTTCTCGAACGAACCGCCGTAGCCGGCGACGTAGAGCGTCGTCTGCTGCGCCGCTGCGGGAGCGAGCGAGGTCGCCAGGGCCGTGAGGCCGAGGGCGGTCAGGAGGCCGAGCTGCTTCACCAAGGACCTGTCTCCTCTCGCGGACGCGATGCGGCACTGCACAAGAATGTTCCATGGCGCGCCGATAGGCAAAAAGGTGCCGGGCCGATCCGCGATCGTCCAATGCGAAATGGCACGCGCTTCATGTCGAAATGTTATGGTTTGAAACAGGAGGAGGCCGGATGGCACGGATCAACCTGCGGCAGGTCGAGGCCTTCCGCGCCACGATGCTCACCGGCAGCGTCACCGAGGCCGCCGCCCTGATGGGGGTGACGCAGCCGGCGGTGAGCCGGCTCCTGCGTGACCTCCAGGCGCTCCTCAACATGCCGTTGTTCGAGAAGCGCGGCACCGGTCTCGTCCCGACCGCCGCTGCGACCGCGCTCTACACGGAAGTCGAGCGCTCCTTCGTCGGGCTGGAGCGGATCGGGGCGGCGGCCGAGGAGATCCGCAACCGGCGCACCGGATTCCTGCGGGTCGCGGCGCTGCCGGCGCTCGCCAACGGCTACCTGCCGCGGCTGACCGGGCATTTCCTGAAGGAGCGGCCGAACCTGAATTTGTCGCTGTTCGGGGTGATCTCGCCGATCGTGGTCGACTGGGTGACGAACAACCAGTGCGACGTCGGCTTCGCCGAGGTGCCGATCGCCCACGAGGGCGTGCCGAGCCGGCGCCTGCCCGCGGTCGCCCGGGTGGCTGTGCTGCCGGAGGGCCATCGGCTGGCCGAGAAGGCCGTGCTCGGGCCGCGCGACTTCGAGGGCGAGACCTTCGTGTCGCTCACCGCCGGCTCGACTGGGCGCCACCTCGTCGACCAGGCCTTCCACCGCGACGGGGTGCGGCGGATCCTCAGGATCGAAACCGCCCTGTCGGAGATCATCTGCGGGCTGGTCTCATCCGGAATCGGCGTGTCGATCTCCGATCCGTTCACGGCGCGGGAATTCGAGGGCCGCGGGGTGGTTTTGCGCCCCTTCGTACCCCGGATCGAGTTCGAGTTCGCGGCCGTGTTTCCGCCCCAGCGCAGCCCCTCCCCGGTCGCCCTCGACCTCGTCGCGGCCGTGCGGGATTCGCTCCTGGCGCCGCCCTTCTCGGATTGACGATCGCGCTTCACGCCGCCCCTCACGTCAGTCGCCTCCGGCGCATCGCCATGAGTTCGGTCCCGGTCTGGTACCGGCCTTCACCCGCGAGTCGCACGAGGCGCCGGAAGTAGCCGCCCGGATTGCGGATCCGGTTCTGGCCCGACCGGACGTCGTCGTCGTGGGTCTGCGCCACGATCAGCACCAGCACCGCCGCCTCGTAGGGGCCGACCACCGCGCAGGCCTCGGCCCAGGCGCTCGGATGCGCGCCGATCGAGGCCCTCACCTGCCGGCCCGCGTCGAGGATCTCGTGCTCCTCGCGGATCTCGCCGCTCACCAGGTCGCGCACCACAGGGCAGGCCTCGACGACCAGAGCCGGGGTCGGAGCCGCTCCGGGCCGTTCGGTCGGGCGGGGCGGTTCGGCGATCCCCGACGAGTCCTTGCTCCAAGCCTCGGTAGGAGATCCTTTCTCTGGTTCTATGTGCGGGCAGGTGTTGCCGTCACAGCCGGCTGCGTAGAAGCGATCCTCCACCATCCGGCGCAGCTCGCCCCAGGCCTCCAGCACGAGGTCGGGATCGCCCGCGCCGCGCCGTTCGGGCGTGGTCGCCTCCAGGCTTGTCTGGACTTCGACGAGGTCTGCCACGGTGGTGTTGGGATGGCGCGCATTGAGCGCCTGCAGCGCCTCCGCCACGGCGCGCCGGTGCATCGTCACGAGATCGAAGGCACGGCGGCGGCGCTCCCGCGCCTCGGCCCGGGCCTGGATCGCCAGCGCCCAGTCGCCCCGGCGGGCGTAGAGCGGCGTCAGGTCGAAGCCGAAGGCGTCGAGGATCGTCCCGTCGCGGGCGCGGATCGCGTAGCGCTTGCCGTTGGCCGAATCCTTCGGCGTGATGATCTCGAGACCCACGAGGTCGCGGATCGCGTAGCGCACGGCGCGCTCCGACAGCCCGGTGCGCGACACCAGGTACTCGTTCGACGGCCACACGATCAGGCGCGACCAATCCTGCTCGCCCCAGGCGGCGACGAGCTCGGACAGGACCAGCCGGAGGGCCGGACGCAATCCGAGCGCCTTCGCGGCCTCCCGGGCGGAGGCGGACAATTCCTTGCGCGTGACCGTGCGCCCGTCCTCGAGGGCGCGTCTCTGTCCGGCGAGGGCGGCGCGCGTCAGCGGCCGGCCCCCGGTCTGAACCATCTCCACTCCACACCTCCTTGGACGGAGGCAAAGCGGGACCGTTCGCCCGAGAGGGCGTCATTGACGAGAAGGTCGGGAACCGCTAGAAGGAGGATGCCAATCCGGTCTTCAAGCGGCGGCTTCCCCAGCCCCCGTTATGAGATCCCAAAAAGCGCCGAGGTCCCCACCTCGGCGCTTTTTTGCTTTGCTGCGTCTACATGCTGCGTCCCACGAAAACTTGCTCGAGCGCGTGAATGATCGCGAGGCGCCGGTTCGGGAACTTGCCCTCACGCACCGCCGCGTCGATCGCCTGCTGCACCTGCGCCGGCACCCAGACATTCGTCTCCGTCTCCCCGGAGGCCTTGCGGGCCTCGCGGAGCTTCTTGACGCGCTGAGACGGGGTATCGGCCATCGCTTGGGCTCCACGACTCGTAACGTTACGAGTCGTGTCACGACTCAGGCGGGCCGGGCAATGCGGAGTCGAGATTCGGCGGTGGATGTTAAATTCGATTCACAGACGAATCGGGCGCGGGGCCGCGACGGCTGCCGATTCGGGGTGATCTGGCTTCTCGGCACGGCTGCACCGACCGATTCGTGAAGAGTTCCATGCGGGATTCGCGCGAATCGTCGGCAATAGCCTCGAATCGGCGGGATGCTCTTGCGCGCGGCGGGTTTCACCGGGGTCAAGGGGGCGGATGAGGGGGGCTGGCCCGGGCGGTTCCGCGCGAGGCCCGCCACGCGGCGCTTGATTCCGGGAGCGGGCCGCCGTCACCTGCGCCCCGCCACTCCAGCGCGAGAGGCGATCCCGCGCCGCCGGGATCATCGTCCCACGAAGACCAATCCATCGGGAGGAACCACCATGATCCACGTCCTCGCCATCATCACCGCCAAGCCCGGCCAGCGGGAGACGGTGCTGGAAGCCTTCCGGGCCAACGTGCCCGCCGTCCACGCCGAGGACGGCTGCATCGAGTACGGGGCGGCGATCGACACCGACGGGGCCGGGCCGATCCAGGCGCCGCTCGGGCCGGACACCTTCGTGGTGGTCGAGAAATGGGCGAGCCTCGACGCACTCAAGGCGCATGCGGCCGCGCCCCACATGGCGGCCTACGGTGCGAAGACGAAGGAGCTCATCGCCGCCCGCGTCATCCACGTGCTGTCGCCGGCCTGACCGAAGCCCGGTGCCCTCACCCTGAGGGCGCCCGGACCTTGACCCCGAGCATCGCCTCGAAGGGCAGCACCATCGCGCCCTTGTCGCGCCCGCCATGGCCGGCGCGCAGGGCCATCTGGTAGGTCGTGGTGGCCGCCGCCGTCACCGGCAGGGGGAAGCCGTGCCCGACCGCGACCGCGGCGGCGCTGACGAGGTCCTTGTAGGCCTTCGCCAGGGGATAGCCTTCGTCGAACTCGCCGCGCAGGATCCGCGGCACGAAGTATTGCGAGGCGTAGCTGCGGCTGGTCCCGGTCGTCACCACGCCCGCCAGCCGTTCGGGGTCGAGGCCCATCGCCACCGCCATCGGCAACACCTCGGCGAGCGCCGCGATGTTGATGTCGTAGATCACGTTGTTGATCGTCTTGGTGAGCTGGCCGCTGCCGAGCGGCCCCATATGGAGCACCTGGGCGCCGATGCGGTCGAGCAGCGGCTTCATCGCCGCGAAGGTTTCCGGCGCGCCGCCGCACATCACCGTGAGCGTCCCGGCCTCGGCCCCGGCCGGCGCCCCGGAGACCGGCGCGTCGAGGACGGAAAAGCCCCGCGCCTCCAGCGCCCGGCCGAGGCTCACCGCCTGCCCGTGCGCGATGGTGCTGAGGTCGATCACCGTCGCGGCCGGCGCGAGGCGGGGCACGAGCCCGTCGGGGCCGAACAGCACGCTCTCGACCACGTCGCCGTCGGGCAGGCACAGGACCAGCACGTCGGCGCCCGCGACCGCGCCCCGGTCGGTCGTGACGGCGACCCCGGGCTCCGCGAGGCCGGCGACGCGCGCCGGATCGGCATCGACCGCCACGATCGTCTCGGCCCCGTCGCCCTTGCGGGCGAGGTTGCGGACGATCGGCCAGCCCATCTGGCCGAGGCCCATCACGGCGATGCGGCGGCTCATCGGATCGCTCCCTTATCGTCGGTAGAATCGATCCCGATCGCCTCCAGGAACCGCGACACCATGTTGTAGGCGCCGATCGTGGCGGTGAGCTCGACGATCGCCCGCGGGTCGAAATGCTCGCGCAACGCCGCGAAGACCGCGGGCGCGACGTGAATCTCTCTCGTCATCGCGTCGCAATAGGCCAGGACCGCCCGCTCGCGCGGAGAGAACACCTCCGCCCCCTGCCAGTCCGGCAGGGCGTCGAGCTGGGCCTGCGACACGCCCTCGCGGAGCGCGATCGGCACGTGCTGCTCGGCCTCGTAGCGGGCGCCGTTCAGGTGCGCGACCTGCACGATCACCAGTTCGCGCACGTCGCCGGGCAGGTCGCAACGCTGCCGGATCGCGGTCAGGAAGGCGAGCCAGCCCTCGGCGACCGGCGGGCTGTGCAGCAGCATCGCGTAGAGGTGCAGGATCTCGCCCCGCTCGGCGACGATCCGCTCGGCGAGCGGCGCCGTCTCGGGCCGGGTGGTGTCGGCATAGGGGATACGGGCCATTCTCGTCGTTTCCTCATGACGTCTCCGGCATCGGTACACCAGGAACCGCGCGCGGCGCAGGGGCGAACCGGGAATGGGGAACCTCCGCGGGGTTCGCGGTTCGATACGCGGGGCCGCCGGCCCGGAGGCTCGAGCGGGGGGACGCGATGAACCAGGGACCGCCGAGCCTGCACCGGTCGCGCTGGCGGTTCTGCCTGTTCACCCTCCTCTATCTCTACCAGGGCGTCGTCGCCGGCTTCGGCCTCACGGCGCTCGCCAACCACTTCGCCGCGTCGGGCGCCTCCGCGGCGGAAGTCGGCCGCCACCTCGCGCTGGTCGGACTGCCCTGGGTGCTGCAGCCGCTCCTCTGGGGGCCGGTGATCGACCGCGGGACGCCCCACCGCATGGGGCCGCGACGCGCCTGGCTGGTCCTCGCCCTCCTTGGGGCGCAAGCGAGCCTCGCCGGCCTGCTCCTCCTCGGCGCGCAAGCGGGCCTGACCGCGATCAGCCTCGTCCTCGCCCTGCACAGCCTCGCCGCGTCGCTCGCCGACACCACCACCGACCGCATGATCGCCGGCAGCGTGCCGACGGACGAGCTGGGGCGCACCAGCGCGGCGACCCGAGCCGGCTTCGTGATCGGCAGCGCCGCCGGGAGCGCGGTCTTCGCCTGGATCCTGGCGGCGCACGGCTTTCCGGCGGCGGCGGGCGCGCTTCTCGGGCTGACGACGCCGCTCGCCCTCGCGGCCCTCCTCGTGCGCGAGAATCCGGGCGACGTGCTCCTCTGCCTGCGAGGTTTCGCCCCGCGGCAGCGGCGAGCCCCGGGGGGCCTTGCCTTCGCGAAAAAACTTCTTTCCGCGTTCCGGCGGCGCGACGCGGCGCTCCTGCTGGCGATGTGCTTCTCGATCGATCTCGGGCTCGCGCTGTTCCAGGTGCCGTTCGCCGTCGCGCTGGTGCAGGTCCATGGCTGGGACGCGGAGGGTCTCTCGCGCCTGCAGGCGCTGCTCGCGCTCCTCGGCGGTACCCTCGGGGCGGCGGGAATCGGCGCCGCCGTCGACCGGATCGGGCCGGGGCGGGCCCTACGTCTCCTTCTCCTGGCCTGCGCCGCGGCGTTCGCAGCGGCGGGCGCGCTGATCGCGGCCGGGCTGGAGGCCGCGGCGGGCCCGGTCATCCTGGGCCTCGCCAGCGTGGTGCCGGCGCTCCTCTACGTCGCGCTGCAGCCGGCCGTGCTGCTGGCGAGCCGCGCCGGCGGCGCCTCGGCGACGCAGTTCCAGATCTACATGGCGGCGATGAATCTCGGCGACGTGACCGGTGCGGCCCTCGCCGGCCCGCTGGCCGCGGTGCTCGCCTCGACGCTGGTCGCGTTCGGCGTCGCGGGCCTGTTCCTGGCCTGCGCGTACTGGGTGACGGATTGGCGGGCCGGCGCGGACGGCCGATAGGACAGATGCGAGTCGACCGGATGCCGACGCCAGCCAAATCCCGCAGCGGTCCCCGACCGCGCCGCGTCGACAGGGCTGTCTCGAACGGGCAAGATGCGTGCCCCGCGATCGTCGCCGGGCGGCGGCGACCGCGACTCCGCGGAGGGCTTGAAGGGAGGCTTGCGCGCGTCGTCGAACGGAGCCGCCCGCCTCCGTCGCGAACCCGTCTCGAGGCACCGTCCGGATCTTGGATCGCCGCGGTGGAGACGCCATGCCGTCGATCCGGGGCACCTCCTCCGTGCTGCTCTCCCTGGCCTGACCCGTTCTCCGGGTTCAGCGTTCGCCAAGCCAGCATCCCCGTGCTCGGGGAACTCGACTCGGGCGACCATGATCATCTTCGGCAAGACAGAAAATCGCCATTTCGAAAATAGGCCGTCAAACTTTTGATTTCTTGCGAAAATTAATTATTTTGATTGATATAAATATTTTACCTGAGTATGACGACAAAAATTCTTCGCCCTTCGAAGTTCAAAGATCGCTTGCGTCGTAAGATGCCAGAACGTGCCGGATCCCAGATACCTCCTCTGCGTCATCTACCATCTTGATTTGCCGTCGATTAAGGGTAGATAGAGGGCTGCGGAACCTTTTATGCGCAGAGAAGAAATTTAGATGGGCGACGTGTTCGAACTCGCTGAAGCAAACGGGCCTCGAATCCGTGCAGAATATGCCACGATCGTCCAACAGCTCGCTCCGGACACCAGTGCCGAAGATCTGTCATCCCGAGTGCGCACCAGTGCTCAGATCGCCATCAACATGCGTCCGCACGTTGCAGCAGCATTTTTTCGAACAAATTATTATGGCAACATTTACGAGGTCGCCCACAGGACTAGCAAACTGAGCGGCCGCGACCCTGATCGGGAACTGCGCCGTGTGCTCGGCAAATTTTACGACAAGCGCATCGCGTTCGATCGAGCAATGAACTTGTCGACGAACATCGTCTATGCCGCGCTGAATATGGGCGGATTAGGCTGTTATACTTATGGTCACATCTGCGTGGTGTTGTCGGGCCGCGCTATCAACAAGCCGGGCATCGCCTATCTTCGCGCCGACAGCCTTTTGAATTACGTGGATGACACTGGGAAGGTAAACGAGGATCGTATTTCTTGTGATGTCTGCTTGAGTGATGCCGTCGCCCATCTTGTCTGCATCAAGCATGTTTCTGATCCTAAATTTGCAGATTCTCTGTCTTGGCCAGAAATGATCTGCAACGACAAGATCTATATAGAGGCTTTTCTCTTGAGTAGGCCGGTCGTTGAGGAAGTTTGCGAAATCAGGATAGCAAAACATAAATACGATGAATTCATGGATCTCGCGCTCTGCAGTAGTTATCGCTCACCGAACGGAGACGCCGAGCGCGCATTGTCGCAAGATTTTATTGATGTTATTCTGGCAGCAAAAGAGCGGGGTGTCAGAATCGTTGTCATCGAGGCTATGTCATGATGAAACTACAACATGTCTCAGAGGTGGACGGCTGGGCTATCGTGGTCGATAACGATAGATTTTTGCTCGTATCGCCACCTTATAAAATAGAAAATATCGATCAATTGGATAATGATCAAGTTTATAATATTATTAAATCGGGCAACTTCGTCACGGAAAATCTGATTTTTGATTCGTTTTCGCAATTGAAGAGCCATCTCGATGAGACGGTCAGGAAAAAAAGATCGCAATATGCCCCCCTTCTCGATGACAGATCCATCGCCGCGAAGGCGCTGGAGGCTGCATCCGAAGAAGATCTGTTGCGCTTCTTGAACAAAATCGACAACGATCTGATCAAACAATCATCCGCCGATCGGGCAGAAGGGCTGATAATTCAAATTATAAGTCTGAACAGCGATTCGATCACCAAGGAGGTGCGATCACGGGCCGCCGGCCTGTTGACGGCCATCAAGAACGAACGCATGTCCGAGCCGGTCTCCGCGGTCAATCCCGTCGACATATCGAAAAAATACCCGCGTTCGACCGCGCGCTACGGCAAGGAAGCACTGCTCCTGTTGGCAGAGCGACTCTCGCAAAGGCGTAGCATCTTTGCTTTCGCGCCTTCTTAGGGGAATGAAGTGGAAACGATCACATTTTATTCCTATAAGGGCGGCGTCGGGCGAACCTTGGCACTTGCCAATGTCGGACATTATCTCGCACTTCTTGGAAAGCGCGTTCTCGCACTTGACTTCGACCTGGAGGCACCAGGCCTTCATTATAAGCTGATTCCCGACCCGGCCGAGAGACGGAAAATCACATCAGGCTTGATCGATTACATTGACGACCTCTTCAAAAATCGTCCCACCCAGCCACTGT
Source organism: Methylobacterium sp. EM32 (assembly GCF_040593685.1). Classification (NCBI taxonomy): domain Bacteria; kingdom Pseudomonadati; phylum Pseudomonadota; class Alphaproteobacteria; order Hyphomicrobiales; family Methylobacteriaceae; genus Methylobacterium; species Methylobacterium sp. EM32. Next base: position 58,365 of record NZ_JBEXZS010000136.1, read on the forward strand.
CCGACATCGTCGTCGATATTCCGCTGTTGAAGGGCTCGGAAGGCCAGTTGCGCCTGATACCGGCCGGGAACGCACCGAGTCCGCCTTACTGGACGAAGCTCTCCGGATTCGATTGGCAGCAACTGCTCTACGGCGGGTCGGCCGAGGGCGCGCTGCTGTTCATTGAACTGAAGGAGCGCATCATCCGCGAACTGAATCCCGATTTCCTCTTGATCGACGCGAGGACCGGCATCACGGAGACGGGTGGAATTGCAACGACGCTGCTCGCCGACAAGATCGTATGCCTGCTCACATCGATGCCGGAGAATCTGGAAGGAGCCAGGTCGGTCCTTCGCGCGCTCCTGAACTCTCCGCGACCGCCGGGAATGGCGCGCGCCGAGATCTATCCGGTGCTCTCGCGGCTGTCGGCCGACGCCGCCATGGAAAAGAGAATCGTCGATCAGACATTGAATTTCTTGAACGAGCCGGCATTGGAGATGGAATATACATTATCATTTGACGATCTAATGATTCTCCATTCCGACGCCGAGTTGCTGCGCGGCGAGCGAATCCTGGTCGGAGGCGGCAACACGCCCGAAAAATCGCAACTCCTGCAGGATTATCTGGGTCTTTTCTCCAAAATAAGCTACGAGACGATTCGAAGCAGTACGGCCCCGATCATCGATCGGGCGCTGAGAAATTTGATCGACTTCCCAGATCAATCCCAGAAAGAGATCGAGAATCTGGCCTATTCGTTTAATGCTCCGGAGGCTTTCAGAGAACTCGTAAAAGTCTACAGGCTGAGGAATGTGTCTGGGGAACAGATGCTGTCGGCCACCTACAGGCTCTGGCTCTTCCGGCAGGAATCCGACTTGCCGTTGCTCAACAGCTGCATCACCTCCAGCTTCAAGGAAATTTTTAAGTGGTCTCAAATCGGGCGCACCGTCAATCTCGATTTTATCGAGGATGTCTGGATGCGCGCCGACCTGCCCAACCCCAAGCTTGCGGTCGACCTTGCCAAAAGTTTCAACAATTTCGACGAGCAGGAGCGCGCGCTGAAGATTCTGCGCCGGGCGTTCGATACATCCAGCGCAAACGATAATGATAAAGTTTTTGTCCAACTTCTCGGTCAACTGACAATTCTTGAAAAATTCCAAGAAGGCAGGTCGATCGTCAACAGTAATTTGGATAGGGTGCTTTCTTCACCCCTCCTCTTGACTGCCTGGGCCAAACTCGAGCTGACGAAATCAGATGGCGACCTGCCCGACGCACTGACAACGGAGCAGGCTCTGGCCCTGCTGGAAGAAGCGGGTGAAGTCGAGACGTTCGTTCGCTTGCTGAATCGGTCCGGCAGGGTCGCGGAAGCCCGCGCGCGCGCGGAAGCCCTGCTCATGAAGGCCGTCACGACCGGCGAAGGCGAGGCCATTTTCGTGAGCGGCAAGCTGCTCTCGGAGAATGGCCGTGCATCCGAACTATCGATGATGCTGCGGCGCCGCTTCGACGAGGTGACGTCGCGGAGGATCGAGAACGCGATCTTCTCGGACGACGAACACATCATGCCGTCCTCGTATGATTTGCGGGACCGAGATTCCATGCGATATCGCTGAATCCGGGCTCCCTGCCGCGGGGGCGGCCCTCTGGTGTCTCCCGTCCCGACGGCGATCGTCGGAATTGTCCTGTCGCAACGAGATGCAGCGGAAGCCGGGAAGGGTGTGACAATCCTCCCGCCCATCAGTAGCCCGCTGCGGTTGCCGGACGGTCCACGCTCGACCTGGCGCCGAGCCGGGCCCGACATCTCGAGTTCGTGCTCGTCCGGCCGGGCGAATTCATGCCCGCGACGCGGCCCGCTCGCGAAACCCACCTGCGGCAGCCGAGCACGACGCCCCCAGATGCTCCCGCCCTAGCGATGAGGCCGCGACCTGCGGCGTGGTCCCATCGTCGCGCTTGACGATCACCATCAAAAGCCCCCTTCTGCCCCGATAAGATCGATCGACCGGGAGGAGACCATGATGCCCATGAAGCGGTTGCTCGTGTCCGCCGGCTGCCTCGTGCTGTCGGCGCTGCCCGCCCTGGCTCAGACCAAGGTCAAGATCGGCGTCCTGAACGACATGTCGGGCGTCTACTCGGATATCGGCGGCAAGGGCTCGGTCGTCGCGGCGCAGCTGGCGGCGGAGGACTTCGCGGCGATCAGCAAGGACGTCACCGTCGAGATCGTCTCGGCCGATCACCAGAACAAGCCGGATATCGGCGCCGGCGTCGCCCGGCAATGGTACGACCGCGACGGCGTCGACGCCATCTTCGACGTGCCGACCTCGTCGGTCGCCCTCGCGGTGAGCCAGGTCACGCGCGAGAAGAACAAGATCTTCATCGATTCGGGCGCCGGCACCACCGACCTGACCGGGTCGCAATGCTCGCCCAACACCATCCACTGGACCTACGACACCTACGCGCTGGCGAACGGCACCGGCGGCGCCATGGTCAAGCGCGGCGGCGATACCTGGTTCTTCCTGACGGCGGATTATGCCTTCGGCCAGTCGCTCCAGAGCGAGACCGCCGCCGTCGTCACCCGCAGCGGCGGCAAGGTCCTCGGCTCGGCCAAGGTGCCGTTCCCGGCGAGCGACTTCTCGTCCTTCCTGATCCAGGCGCAAGGATCCGGCGCCAAGGTGATCGGGCTGGCCAATGCCGGCGGCGACACGATCAACGCTGTCAAGCAGGCGCACGAATTCGGCATCACCGAGGGCGGGCAGAAGCTCGCGGCATTGCTGTTCTACGCGCAGGACGCCAAGGCGCTCGGCCTCGAGACCGCCAAGGGGCTGGTGCTGACGGAGGCCTTCTACTGGGACCTGAACGACGGGACCCGGGCCTTCTCGGAGCGCTTCGCCAAGCGGGCGAACGGCAACATGCCGAGCATGAACCAAGCCGGCGTCTATGGCGGGCTGATGCACTACCTGAAGGCGGTCGCGGCGACGAAGTCGAAGGACGCGAAGGTCGTGATGGAGTGGATGAAGGCCAACCCGACCGACGATCCGCTGTTCGGCAAGGGGCTGGTCCGGGCCGACGGCCGCACGATCCACGACATGTACCTGTTCGAGGTCAAGAAGCCGTCCGAATCGAAGGGCCCGTGGGACGTCTACAACAAGCTCGCGACGATCCCCGGCGAGCAGGCCTTCAAGCCGATGAACCAGGGCGGCTGCCCGCTGGTGGGCAAGAGCTGACCGCGGGCCGGTCGGCGAAAGGCGAGAGCGCGACCGGGCGGGTCTTTCGCCCGGTCGCGGCCGGTCCGCCACCCTCGGGGGCCGGGCGGCGACGGAGGCTCAGGCGCCGATCCCGGACGCGGGCTGCATGTAGAAGCGCATCAGCGGCTTGAACCTCTGCGCGGAGGCGTCGTCGATCTCGCTCCGGTCGTGGACCTCGAACATCATCCTTGTTTTTTCTTCGTTTTCCAGCTTGCCGTCGTCCATCCCGAAATAGCCCCGCTGCGATTTCGTCCAGTAATAGTCCCTCGATCTGACGTGGTAGTGGTTGATCCGCATCTTGCTGTAAGTGGGCAGCCTGTCCTCGAAGAATCCGTAGGGCGGCACCATCGGGAGTTCCCGTCCGGCATCGTCGACGGTGCCGTCTGCCACCTCGAAGAGATGGGACGTCCTGGCCCGGCCTGCTTTCTTGAGGTTCACGATCGACTTCACGTGCCGATTGTACAGGAAGTCGTCCGGGGCCCGGCGGGTGAAATTGTCGATCATCAGCCCGTCGGGCTGCGCGACATGCCCGTTCGATCCGTAGATGTGCCAGTGGACGGCGATCGCCCCGACCTCGCCGAAGCTCGCGATCGTGTGCCGGATGTCGGTGCCGTCGACCGGGTAGAGGAACTCGTCGGCGTCGATGAAGGCCATCCACGCGACGTCGTTTACGTATGACGCGACAACCTCGTCGTAGAGATCGGTCTGCGCGGCCCTCCCGGGCCGGGCGACGAGATCGATGCTGCGCCCGTCGCGAAACGAGGCGACGATGCCGGCCGTATCGTCCGTGCTGCCATTGTCGACGAGGATGATCTTCTCGAAGCCGACGGCGCGGTGAAAGGCCAGCCACTCCCGCAGGATCGATGCTTCGTTTTTGACGGTGCAGCACACGGCGGCATAGATCATCGCGGCTCCCCTTCGGTCGTCTCGGAATCGCGCCTGCGGCCCCCACGACGAACGTCCGCCTGCAGGCGTCGCCGCGCGATCGGGCCGTGATCTAGTGGGCCAGCTTGCCGAGCTCCCGGCCGAGTTCCAGGAGGACCATGTCCACGAGGCGCAGCAGGAAGGGCTTGCGCGCCGTCGCGATCACCTCGCGCGCCGAGATGCACAGCTCGGCCGCCCTGTCGAGCGGATGAACGTCCGGAAGATCGCGAGCGATCGACGGAGCCTGGCCGTCCAGCTTGCTGTTCGTGATGTCGACGATGATGCCGCGCGCCCGCATCGGGCGTCCCTCCGCATCGTGATAGTAGCGGGCGCGGACCAGGGCCCACTTCTCGACACCCTCCTCCGGCTGCGTCCGATATTCGGCGACCAGGGTGCCCGTGCCCTGCATCGCGCCCCGGATGGCGTCGTTCATCCAGTCGCGGTCACTCGGATGATGTCCGGATACGAACATATCGAGGCTGTAGCCCGATTGGCTGGCCGAAGCGGAGTCGATCCCATACAGACTCGCAACGATGTCATCGCAATAGATCCGGTCGTTCGGTATATCCCAGTCCCAGCTGCCGACCGCTTGCGGGATATCGACGAAGCGCGGCCGCAATGCCTCTCCGGTCAGCAATCTTCCCGATGCGCCCATGTGGCCCCCATGCCGGCGAGAACGTTCAATCATTCAGGATGCCACTGGATATACCGCCGATGGGTGCGTGTCTTCACATTTTTATTTGTGGAGAGAGATGAAAGCGCTGCTGATCATTCAAAATATATTTAAATGATATCGCGATTTGGCGAACAATGAGTCAAGCGCGCACAGGCTGAGGACGGTGCACAACTATCTGGTGTGCTAGAATTTAGGTTGCGGCTATCAATGGGGTTCGAGTGCAACCACAGGATTTGTCGATCGCAATATGCGCCTAATCAGGTTGCGTGCCGGACAGGTCACGGCGGGATTTCCCGGTTCAGACGTTCGGCGGGCATGCTGCCAGTGCAAGGCGATCGAACCCAGCGAGGACTGTCGCGATGAGGAGAGCAGGACCATGACGGTCACACGATCGACTGTCCGGTAGCCCTGCTATTCTGTGAAACGCTGTCGTCTTCAGTAAACGAAAGTCGATATCTTCGCTCTAGTCTCTGCGTTCACCGCGAGCAACGGCGCGGGTGCGGCAGGGCGCGCGGCGCCCTGCCTGGCTCGCGCCCCGTCAGGCGGCGAGAGCGCGGCTCTCCGCCGCGGGTCCGGCCGAGGCCTGCGACGCGTAGACGCCGTCGCCGGCCCAGTGGCTCGCGGGCACCAGCGCGACCTCGAGCGTCACCTCACCCCGCGCGCCGGCCCACAGGGCGGCGGGCAGCACGGCGCTGCCGTCCGTCCAGCGCCAGAGGTCGCCCGCCTGCCCCTGCACGAAGCTGAAGCCGGCCGCGAGGGCCGGATCGTCGAGCGCGACGTCGCGGGAGAAGCCCAGCCCGTCGCGCACCGACAGGCCTCGCAGCGGCACGCCGAGGCGGCGCCGGTCGCCCGATGTCGCGTCGAGCAGGTAGGGGGTGTAGGTGCGCGACATCAGGTGCAGGCTGCGCGTCCCGGCGGGGAGCGCGAAGCGGGCGACGTCCCCGCTCACGACCGGCCGGATCACCGCGCCGTCCGCCACGAGGTGCAGGTCGGGATCGCAGGAGATGGTCCAGCCGAGCGCGGCCGCCCGGGTGGCGAGCTGGGCGCGCACCGCCGCGACGAGCGCGCCGCCCTGCACCAGGGGCCGGCAGAAATCGGCGTGGCTGCGGGGCGCGAAGTCGGGATGGAGCGTCACCGGGTCGCTGCCGTTCTCGAAGCCGGAGCGCACGCCGGTGTCGAGGAAGCTCTCGGCGGGCAGGCCCTCGGCGAGGAGGACGTCGTGGCTGTCGAGCTCGACGTGCCAGTAGGTGACCTCGTCCACCGGCACCTGGGCGATGGTGGCGCCGTTCACCAGGTGCTTGATCGGGATCAGCACCTCCGCGACGACGCTCACGCAGACGGCATGGTCCGGCGAGAGCCAGAGGTCCCGCTCCGGCAGGCGGTCGCCGAAGGCGCCGGCCAGGACCCGCACCGGCCAGACGGCGTGAGGGTCGCGGTGCCGGTCGCAGGCGACCCGGCGGCGGCCGATCCAGCGCACGGGGCGGTGCGCGCCGGCGGCGGTCACCACGAGGTCGCCCGCCGCCAGCGCCTCGACCGGGACGTCGCCCTCAGGGGTGCGAATCAGCGTGCCGGTGGCGAAGCACGGGGTGTTCGGCCCGACCGGCGCGGTCACGTTGGCGGTGGTGACGGGGGTCAGCACGCCGAGCGCCGGCGCCGCCACGCCGGACACGCCGATCGTCACCGGCGTGACCAATCCTCCGCCGGTCACGTTGAAGTAATAGACGTAGTCGTTGGTGCCGACCGGGCTGTATCCGAGATAGCTTCCCGTCGCGCCCACCGCCGTCACGCCGCCGACGTTGAGATTGACGCCAACAGTCGAATTCGGCTGATCGATGCTTCCATTGATGGTGACGGGAGTAGCGCCGGACAGAAGGTTCGTTCCAGTGAATCCTCCGAGCGCGTAGATGCCGGTTGTCGCCTGACTGGCGCCGAAGACTGTGTTGTCGAAGGTTACCGCCACAGCAATTCCCCCACTTGGTTGGCCCGGCCATCAACGCAACCCGGAGTTGAGGTGTCAAGCCGAGGTTGCGCAGCTTGGCGTTGTGGTCTGGAGAAAAAATCGCGTGTTGCGAGCATGCCACAATCCTCTCGGGCGCGGGGTGGATCGCCGGAGGAGTGATAGCTTCGTCGAGGATCGGCGGGGCCGGAGTGCCTAAATCTGGGATTGCAAAAAAATTTGTGTGCAACCAACATGGGTCAACCCACCGATCCGGGCCGGGCAGACGTCGTTGCTTGAGCGCGCGTTGCCGCACCCTGGTTTCGCACAAAAATCCTTATGTCAGAGAGTTCACACAAGGAACTCGCATGTCCGCATTCGGTACAGAGACGGCCATCATCAGTCTCGGCGTGTCGTGCCAGACGGCCTGGCAGATCGATCGGCACGTCGATCTCCTGTCGGACTTGCTCGGCGAGCCGCTGGTGAAGGCGACCGGGCCGTTCGACTGGCTGATCATGCCGCCGGCGAGCTTCGCCAGCTGGATGGACGCGGGCGGTCTTTTCCCGGACCATCCCGGGGAGATCGTGGTCCACCCGAATTTCTACTGGCCCCGGCACAACCTGCATTTCTGGCACGAATTCACCCGGGACGGCGTGGTCGCCCTCGACGAGACGTTCGCGCAGACGAAGATGAAGTTCAGCTGCCTGCTCGACAGGTTATCGGGGCTGAAGAACTTTCGACGCTGCCTGATCTTCGTCTCGAACACCCAGTCGAACCTCGACGAGGTGGTGCGCGTCTCGCCGACAATGAATTTCCATTTCGGCCGCGAGGCGATGGCGGCGCTGACGCGGGCAGTGCAGGACACGATCGGGCCAGCCGGCGAGGTCCATTTCGTCACCGACCGTGACGGGACGGGCGCCGATCCGGACCCCACCTGCCGCATCCACCGGCTCGACCACCACAACCCGCACGTGCTCGGCGACGACGCAGCCTGGGCGGCCGTCTTTCGCGAGGCGGTCCGGCCCCGGACGGCGTCCGACCGCGAGGCAGCCTGAGCGCCGTCAACGACCCCGCATCGCCGACCACCGCCCCTCTCCCGCTCGGAACGGATGCCCGCCTCATGTTCGAGAGACCGCTCACCATCGTCGTCACCGGGACCGTCGAGGACCGGCTCAACACCAATGCGGCGATCAGAGCTTACGTGGCGCGGGGCTTGCGCGATCTCGGATCGCACGCTGTGGTTGTAAAGGAGATCGGCTGCGAGGCGCTGGCGAGCTTGCGCGGGGCCGACCGCGTGACGGCCGATCTGGTGCTGGCGGTGGGCGGCGTCGCGGTCGATGCGAGCAACCTGCGCAGCCTGCGCCGCTTCGCCGACCGGGCCGGCGCGGTCCTCGCCTTCTGGCTCCACGACGACCCCTACGAGTTCGACTACGCCTTTCGCCTGTGCGGCGTCGCCGACATCGTGTTCAGCACCGACCGCTGGGCGGCGATGCATTACGGCGACGTGCCGGCGGCGCACCTGCCCCTGGCGGCCTGTCCGCACACCCATCTGCGGCCGGTCGATCGCTCGGTCCCGCGCGACCTCGCGCTGTTCTTCTGCGGCTACGCCTACCAGAACCGCATCGATTTCCTGCGCGAGGGCGCGCCGGTGCTGCGGCGCCACCGCACCGCCGTGTCCGGGGACCAGTGGCCGCAGGACCTGCCCTTCGCCCGCAACGAGCGCCTGTCGCCCTCGGCCTTCGCCGAGACGGCGGCGCGCGCCCTCCTCACCCTCAATCTCGGCCGCGATCTCAGCATCGCCAATGCGCGCTACAACCTGGCGCCCTCGACCCCCGGCCCGCGGACCTTCGAGGTCGCCCTGATGGGCTCGGCGCAGCTCTTCGTCGCCGAGAGCCTGGAGGTGCTCGACTACTTCGAGCGCGACCGCGAGATCATCCTGATCGACGGCGCGCGCGACCTGGAGCACTGGCTCGAACGGGCCCGCGACGAGCCCGACGCCCTCCTCGCGGTGGCGGCGCGCGCGCAGGAGCGGGCCCTCGACGAGCACACCTACGCGCGGCGGGCCGAGACGCTGCTGGGAGAGCTGCGCCTGCTCGGCCTGCTGCCGCGCCGCGCCGCGGCTCCGGAGGCGATGCCGCCCCTCGCGATCGCGGCCGAATAGGCGACGAACCCGAAGCGACGAATCGAAAACCGGCCGATCCGGAGCGGCAACGGGCGGGCGCAACGCCCGTCCCGACCGCCACACCATAGGCACGTCATGAGCATGACATTCCGCATTCTCGTGCTGGACACCGCGGCGCAGACGCACAACTCCTACATCGCGCTGGCGATCGTCGACGCGCTGCAGCGTCACCCGGCGGTGGCGTGGGTGAGCCAGGCCGATTACGGCAACGCCATCGATCTCTTCCGGCGCGGGGGCTGCGACACCCTGCTGGCGCTCGGCGGGTCCGGCGGCGACCTCGCGGTGCTCGGCCGCCTCTGCGCCATGGCGGACCGCTCGGTGCTCTGGACCACCGAGGATCCCTACGAGCTCGAGGAGAACCGGCGCGTCGCCGCCCCCTTCGACCTCGTCTTCACCAACGATCTCGGCGTCCTACCCGCCTACGGGGCGAACGCGCACCACCTCCCGCTCGCGGCGAGCCGGCTCTTCCACGACCTCGCCCCGATCCGCGACGACGACGCCTTCCTGTACGACGTCTGCTTCGTCGGCACCGCCTGGCCCAACCGGGTGCGGACGATCAACCGCATCATCGACGGGCTCGACCGGCCGCTGCGGATGAAGATCGGCCTGCCGACCAACCCGCACCTGCCGCCGGTGGTGCTCGGCGACGGGTCGCTCCTCACCAACTGGCGGGTGCCGAATCCCGAGCTCGCCCGCATCGCCAACCGCAGCCGGATCACGCTGAGCCTGGAGCGCAAGTTCTCCTCCGCTCGGGCCGACCAGGCGAGCGGCACGACGCCGCCGCCGCGCCTGTTCGAGAACGCGCTCGCGGGCGCGTTCCAGATCGCCCTCGGCGGCCGGGCCGAGGCGACGCGCTACTTCACCGAGAGCGAGATCGCCTTCTGCGACAGCGAGGACGAGCTGCTGTCGGCGATCACCTGGGCGCTCGACCACCCGCAGGAGCGCATCGCCATGGCGCAGGCCGCCCGCGAGCGGGCGCGGGCCGAGCACCTCTACGACCACCGCGTCGCCGCGATCCTCTCGGCGCTGACCGGCGTCGCCGCCCCGGCTCCCGCGCCGGCCGTCCGGGCTCCGGCCCGCAAGCGGGTCCTCCTCGTCACCCACAACGTGGCCGGGAACCTTCCCGGCGGCGGGGTCGAGGTCTACCAGCAGGAGCTCGCCGAGGGTGCGACGGCCTTCGACGTCTACACCCTGTATCCCCGGGTGGTCGACGGCGCCGCCGCCTACACGCTGATCGCCCACCGCACCGGCGAGCAGCACCTCTACGGCGTTCCCCACGCCGCCGGCCTGGAGACCCTGCACGACGCCGCGCACGAGCGGGTCTTCGAGCAGATCCTGGTCGAGAACGACATCGACCTCGTGCATTTCCAGCACCTGATCGGCATGCCGCTCTCGCTGCCGCTGATCGCGCGGGCCTGCGGCGTCCCCTCGCTCTACACGCTGCACGACTTCTACCTCGTCTGCAGCCACTTCAACCTGCTCGATTACCGCGGCGGCTACTGCAACATCGCCGGGCGCTCGCCGACCGAGTGCGACATCTGCCTCTCGGCCAAGGGCATCCCGGCCGGCGCGCAGCAGCGCCGGCGCAACTTCGTCGCCCGGATGATCGAGGCCTTCGACGTCCTGGTCGCCAACTCGCCCTTCACGGCGAACTACCTGCGGGCGATCTACCCGGAGGTGCCGGCGGAGCGGATCAGGATCGTCGAGATGCTGACGCCCGAAAGCCACCGGGCGCCGCCGGCCAGCCTCCCTGCCGGCCTCCCCGCCGCGGAGAAGGCCCCGGCCGGCACGACCCTGCGGGTGGCGGTGCCGGGCAACTTCACCCGGCCGAAGGGGGCGGACACGATCCTGCGCGTCCTCGCCGCCCTGCGCGACGAGCCGGTGGAGTTCCACATCCTCGGGGCGATCCCCGATCCGGACCTCGACCGGCACCTGCGGGCGCTGGCCCTGCCGCGGGTGACCATCCGCGGCGGCTACGCGGCGCAGGACCTGCCGCGGCTGATGGCCGGGATGGACGTCTCGCTGCACCTGTCGACCTGGCCCGAGACCTACATGATCTCGCTGAACGAGGCCCGGGACGCCGGCGCGGTGCCGGTGGTCTCGGATCTCGGCGCGCCCGCCGAGCGGGTGCGGGACGGCATCGACGGCTTCAAGGTCTCCCCCGACGATGCCGGCCACGTCTGCGACATCCTGCGCTCCTTGAGCCGCGACCGCGAGCGCCTGGGGGCGATGCGCGACGCCGCCGCGTCCTGCCGCAGCGTGTCGCCCGCCGAGCACGTCGCCGCGCTCTCGGACGTCTATCGCGGGCTGATCGCCGGAAGCCCCGTCCGCCCGCCCGCGGTGACGCTGCGCCCGGAGCGCGACTACATCCTGAGCCTGCGGGCCTGCGGCCTGCGCACCAACACGCCGTCCTGGGTCCAGGCCGGCAGCGGCTGGGACGCGCCGCCCCAGCGCCCGGCCCGGGAGGCGCAGGCCCATACCCTGTGGCGCACCTTCCCGGCGCGCTTTTCCCATCTTGCGCGCCTGGAGCCGGACCACGACCGGTCCCGCCTCAGCATCGACGCCGTGCAGGGCGACCACCAGCCGGCGGAATGGCCGCGTGTCGTGCTGCGCCGCGCCCTCTCGCTGCGCGGCTGGGCCTTCGTCGAGGGACGCGGGCGGCCGCTCGACGTGATCCTCCACCTCAAGGGCGAGGCCCGCGAGATCTACGCGGTGAGCCCGCCGGTGGCGCGCGGCGACGTCCGGGCGCATCTCGCCGCGCCCGAGGCCGAGGCGAGCGGCTTCGCCTTCGATCTCGACCTCCACGACCTGCCCCCGGGCGCCTACGCAGTCCGCCTGCTGCAGATCTACGACGGCGTCGTCGCCGATCTCGGCCCCCTCGGGGAGGTCGCGGTGACGCGCGGCGGGGCGCAGGCAAGCGCCCGGGACCGTCTTCGGGAGGCGTCCGGCGCCGCACCGGGCCCGGATCTCGACCCGGTGCGCGGGGCCGCACAGGTCCGCACGGTCCGGGGCGACGGCGCGGTCACCCGGTCCGAGCCCGGCGCCGCTTCCGCGCCGAACGGAACGCTGTGCCTGGAGGGCTGGGCGGCGGACCGGGCCGGGCGGCGAGTGCTGCCGGTCGTCGCCCTCGGCCTCGTGCGGCCGGGTACACCCCCGGTCTGGGTCCGGGCGGCGCGCTGCCGGGCGCCCGCCGCCGTCGCCGCCGCCGACCCGCTCCTCGCCTTCGGGGGATTCCAGGCGCAGGTGGCGCCCGGCCTCGCGGCGCCCAGCCTGTACCGGGTCGTCGTCGCCCAGTCGGACCGCCGCGAGACCCTGCTGCACGAGACCGGGCAGGCCGTGCTGGTCCGCCCCGACCGCGTCGTGGGCCCTTGCGAGACGGCGCCCGTCGCCGAGGAGCCCGACCGTGCGCCGCCGGAGCACCGGATCGCCCTCGACGAGGTCGAGACCGGGCCGGGCGACGCGGCGGAGGGCGACCGCCACCTCTACCTGCGCGGCTGGGCCTGGGTGCCGGCCTTGGGCGCCGCGGATGAGCTCGCGCTCGACCTCGTCGGGGCGACGGCCTCGCTCCGCGCCAAGCTCTCCCGGATGCGGCGCGACGACGTCGCCGATCATCTCGGCGTGCCGGAGGCGGTGTGGGCGGGCTTCGAGGCCCTGGTGCCCTGCGGGGCGCTGCCGCCCGGCCGCTACGCGGCGCGGCTGCGCTACGGCGCCGGCCCGGATGCGGCCGTGCTGCCGCTCGACCTCGTCCTCGACCTCGCCCTGCCGCTCGCCGCCTGACGTCCCCGCCAGAAGCCTCGCCTCAAGCCTCGCCCCGCCCCGAAGCCCCGGGAGAAGACAGGACCATCCGCATGACCATCAGCGTTCACAAGGCCCGGCACGGGCTCCTCGCGCATTACGCCGAGGATCGCGTCATCGGCCAATCCCTGCGCCATTACGGCGAGTGGGCCGAGGAGGAGATCCACCTCGTCTCGCACTTCGTCCGGCCCGGCGACGTCGTGCTCGATATCGGGGCGAATGTCGGCAGCCACGCGGTCGCGTTCGGCCGGATGGTCGGCGAGACCGGCCGGGTCATCGCCATCGAGGGGCAGTCCCGGGCGAGCGACGTGCTCGCGCTCAACATCCGCCTGAACGGGATGGACCGGATCACCCGGATCGAGGGGCTGATCGGCCGCGAGTCCCGGGTGATGCGCCTCGACGCCGCCGCGCAAGGCGGCACCGACAATCTCGGCTGCGTGTCGTTCCGCGGCGTCGTCGGCGCGCCGGAGACCGAGCGGCCCGCCCTGCCGGTCCCGCTCTTCACGGCCGATTGCCTCGCCCTGCCGGCCTGCCGGCTGATGAAGATCGACGTCGAGGGGATGGAGCTCGACGTGCTGCTCGGCGCGACGGGCACCATCGCCCGCCACCGGCCGGTGATCTACTTCGAGCAGACGAGCCCGGTGAACTTTGCCGAGATCGTCGCCCTCCTGACCGGCGCGGGCTACGGCCTGCGCTGGCACGTCGCCAACCCGTTCAACCGGCGGAACGCCAACGGCTATCCTCTGAACATCTTCGGCGGCACCTGCGAGGTCAACGTGCTGGCCGTCCCTCAGGAGGACGCCTGGACGCCCCCGCCCGGCCTCGACCTGCCGCCGGTCGAGGGCGATCGCTACGACCCGCCGCCGAGCCCGACCGGCCTCGAGGGCTGGAGCCTGCCGGAGGACGCCTATGCCGATCTGCCCCCGGTGCTTCACCACGCGATGATCGCGCTGCCGGTGCCGGAGGGTTTCGTGTCCCGGCACGATCACGAGCAGCTCGAGCTGCGCTTCCGCGACCTCGAGCGCGACCGGATCAAGGCGCAGGAGATCATGGATCACCAGGCCCGGATCATCGCCGGGATGCAGGCGGCCGCGCAGGCGATGCCGCCGGTCGCTGCCGGCCTCGCCGGGGAGCTCGTGCCCGCATGATCCTCGCCGAGCCCCGCCCCGCCGCTTTCGCCGCCCGCGACATCCTGCTGATCGGCCACAGCCACACCCAGTGCATCGTGGCGGCGCTCCAGGCCCGCGCCGCCCCGGTCGGCTGGGGCATGATCGGGCTGCCCTCGGGCGGCAGCCCCCTGGTGGCGACGGAGGACGGCATCCGCCTCGACCCCGCGATCGAGGCGGATCTGCGCCGCCGCATCGGACCGGGCACGCTGTGCATCTCGACGATCGCCGGCAACGCCCACAACGTGCTCGCCCTGATGGCGACGGAGCCGCCCTTCGACTTCCACATGCCGGGGGAGACCGGGCCGCTCCTGCCCGAGGCCGAGCCGATCCCCTACGCGACCATCCGGCTCTCCGTCCGGCAGATCCTCCACGAGGGCGACCTGTCGATGCTCTACGCCGCCCATGCGGCGGTGCCGGAGCTGCGCTTCCACATCGAATCGCCGCCGCCCTTACGCGACGAGGCGCTGATCCGCGCCCGGATGGATCCGTACTTCCTGGAGCGCTACCCCGCGGCGCGGGTGGCCGATGCGCGGCTGCGGCTGAAGATGTGGCGGCTGCACTCCCTCCTGTTCGCCGAGGCCTGCGAGGCGCTCGGCATCACCTTCGTCCCGGCCCCGAAGGCGGCGATGGACCCGGACGGCTTCCTGCGTCCCGACCTCGCGCACCCCACCAGCTCGACCCACGCCAACGAGACCTACGGCGCGCTCGTCGCCGACCAGATCGAGAGGCTCGCCCGATGAAGCACCCCTACGAGCAGGCGCCGCCCTACACCAAGTGGCGCCACGCCGTGGCCGCGCCGGCGGCCGCGGCCGTCGATCCGGGAATCGGCTTCCCGTTCCGCCTGAGCCGCCGCGACCGGGTCGCCACGGCGGGAAGCTGCTTTGCCCAGCATATCGGACGCGCTTTGCGCGCCCGCGGCTTCTCGCACTACGTCACCGAGACCCCCCACCCCTTCGTCGCCAACGTCGCGGCATCTTGCGCCTACGACCAGTTCTCGGCCCGCTACGGCAACGTCTACACTTCGCGGCAGATGCTGCAGCTCGTCCAGCGGGCGCTCGGCCTGTTCGAACCCGCCGACCGCACCTGGGCCGGACCGCAGGGCGGCTGGCACGACCCCTACCGCCCGACCGTGCAGCCCGGCGGGTTCCTGTCGGTCGAGGAGCTGGAAACCGACCGGGCGCGGCACCTCGCCTGCGTGCGCCGCCTGATCGAGGGGCTCGATTATCTCGTCTTCACCCTCGGGCTCACCGAGGCCTGGGTGTCGGCGCGCGACGGCGCCGCCTATCCCCTCTGCCCGGGCGTCGCCGCCGGCCGGTTCGATCCGGCGCAGCACCGGTTCGTCAATCTCGGGGTCGACGAGATCGTGGCCGACGTCGAGGCGTTCCTGGCGCTGATCACCGCGGTCAACCCCGCCGCCCGGCTGATCCTCACCGTGTCGCCGGTGGCGCTGGCGGCGACGGCGGAGGACCGGCACGTGCTCGCCTCCAACACCTATTCCAAGGCGGTCCTGCGGGTCGCGGCGGATGTCCTGGCGCGCCGGCACCCGGAGACGATCGGCTATTTCCCGTCCTACGAGATCATCACCGGCATCCAGAGCCGCGGCGCCTACCTGCTCGACGACCTGCGCTCGGTGAGCGACGAGGGCGTGGCGCAGGTCATGGCGAGCTTTGCCCGCAACGCCACCCGGGAGGCCGAGCCGGCGCCCGCCGCCGCCCCGCCCGTCCCGCGGCCGGACGGCCTGTTTCGCGACCTCGCCCGCCTGATCGCGGCGGAATGCGACGAGGCGATGCTCGGCGCCTGACGTGCCTCGCCGGTCGCGGGGGAAACGGCCGATCGGCCTTCACCGATTCTGCACGCAAAAGACCTAACGGGGGCACAATGACCGTCCTGCATGTCCAGTCCGGCGCCACGATGAAGCACTTCGACTTCCAATGGTACGCGCAGCAGAACAACCTCGTGATGAGCAATGCGCGGATCTCGACGCATTACGAGGAGGTCGGCCGGCAGCGGGGATTGAGCCCGACGCCGTATTTCGACGCGCGGTGGTATGCCGGCGCCCACGGTCTCGGCCTCGCGGACGGCCTGTCGCCGTTCGAGCATTTCGCGCTGTTCGGCGCCGAAACGCTCGCGGATCCGCACCCGCTGTTCAATGCGAAGTGGTACTGCTGGACCTACATGGACGGTGAGAGCGGCATCCATCCGCTGTTCCACTACATCGAGACCGGCTGGAAGCAGGGCAACGATCCGCATCCGCTGTTCCGGGGGCGGTGGTATGCCGAGAGATACCTCAAGGACATCGACCACATCGATCCGTTCTACCACTTCCTGACCGAGGGACACGGACGCGGCTGCCAGCCCAACCCGCTGTTCGATCCCGGCTGGTACGGCGAGACCTACCGGCTGGGACGCGACGACAACAGCCTCGTCGACTACATCTACGGCGGCCATGCCGCGCGCGATCCCCACCCGCTGTTCGATTCGCGCCACTATCGCGGCGGCGTCGATTGCGGCGGGCTGAGCCCGCTCGAGCACTACCTGACCAAGCCGTCCGACGTCAGCCCCTGCCCGATGCTCGACGTCGACTTCTTCGGCAGGCGCGCCCGCCGGCACCGGCGCTACCGGGAGGTCGCGCATCTGCCCGCGCTCGTGCAGTATATCGAGCTGTCGCGAACCGGCGGCATCGATCCGCACCCGCTGTTCTCGACGGCGTTCTACGTCGAGCAGAATCCCGACATCAAGGAGAGCCGGGTCGAGCCGCTCACGCATTACGCCAAGTCGGGCGCGCGGGAGGACCGGCAGCCGCATCCGCTGTTCGAGCCGGACTATTACCGCGAACAATATCCCGACCGTCCCGACGGCAACCCGCTGGCCGAGTACCTCGCCGGCGTCGCAGAATCCGGAGCGCGGCCGCGGCGCGCCTCCCGGCCCGACACGGTGACGCGGCCGCTCCCGCCGAGCCGGACCGTCATCGACATCGCCGATCTCGGCGCCCTCGGCGGGCGCCTGCCCGACGAGGCCGCGATCGGCGTCTTCGCCCACATCTTCTACAGCGATCTCAGTGAGTACGTTGCAAAATACACCAACAACATCCCCGGCAACTGCACGATCTACATCTCCACGACGACGCTGAGCGACGCCAAGCGGATCAACGCGGTCTTCGCCGAACGGTCGCTGCACCCCTTCGTCATCCGCGTCGTGCCGAATCGCGGGCGCGATATCGCGCCGCTCGTGGTGGCGTTCCGCGACGTGCTCCGGACCTGCGACGTCGCGCTCCACATCCACACCAAGAAATCGAAGCATTACGACGGCGGCTTCGACCAGTGGCGCGACTACCTGTTCGAGGCGAATCTCGGCACGCCGGCCGTCGTCGAGGCGATCCTGTCGGCGCTGGCGCGGCCGGAGATCGGCGCGGTGGCGCCGGACCATTACGGGCCGATCAAGCCGCTGATCCAGTGGGGCGGCAATTTCGACACCGTCTCGCGCCTGTTCCGGCTCTGCGGCGAGCGGATCGGCACCGAGGCCGTGCTCGACTTTCCCAGCGGATCGATGTTCTGGTTCAAGCCGAAGGCGCTCGAGAAACTGCTCGATCTCGAGCTCGACTATTGCCATTTCGACCCGGAGGCGGGCCAGGTCGACGGTACCCTGGCGCACGCGATCGAGCGGAGCTTCTTCTCCTTCGTCGAGATGGCCGGGTACGAGTGGGTCGTGCAGACCCGATCGGCCGACGACGCCTCGCCCGGGCCACACCGCGCCAACCACCCGATCGGCAACCGCTTCCTGCCGACGGACCGCGACCTCGGCCTCACCCGCAAGTACTACCCGGAATGCACCGAATACCTGGTGCGCCCGAGCCCCGTCACCAAGCCGCGGCTCAACCTGCTGATCCCGCTCATCGACCAGAAGAAGGGCTATGCGGGGATCGCGACGGCGCTCGAGGTGTTCGCCGCGCTGCACGACGCGCTCAAGGATGCGTTCGACGCCCGCATCATCGTGACCGACGTCAGCATCGGGCCTCACTACGATCCCCCGCCCTCGTTCGAGATCGTCTCGCCGCTCGCGCAGGACGTTGCCGGGCGGAACACGATCGTCGACGCGTCCCGGCGCTACGACTACCCGGTCTTCTTTCGCGAGACCGACATCCTGCTGGCGACGGCGTGGTGGACGGCGAGCGGCGCCCTCGACATCCTGCGCCAGCAGGCCGAACTCTTCTCCGTCCGGCCCGAGAAGTTCCTCTACCTGGTGCAGGATTACGAGTGCGGGTTCTACCCGTGGTCGACGAAGTACGCGCTGGCGGAGCGGACCTACCGCCAGCCCGACACGGTCCTGCCGATCTTCAACACCGGCCTCCTGCAGGAGTTCTTCGCGGCGAATCATCAGCTCGAGGGCGGCTACGTCCTGCATCCCGGCATCAACCGCAACATCGACCGCCACATCGTCCGCGACACGCAGAAGGAGAAGATCGTCCTGCTCTACGCCCGGCCCCATGCCGAGCGGAACTGCCTGCACTTCCTCGACATGACCGTGCGCACGGTGATCGACGCGGATCCGGACTTCTGGAGCGACTGGCGCTTCGTGGCGATCGGCGAGGATTTCGACGCGGTCGAATTGCGCTGCACCGACCGCATCGAGATCCTGGGCCGCCTGTCCCTCGCGCGTTACGGCGACCTCGCCTCCCGGGCGGCGCTCGCGATGTCGCTGATGATCTCGCCCCATCCGAGCTATCCGCCGCTCGAACTGGCCCATGCGGGCGTGCGGGTGCTGACGAACAATTACGGCACCAAGGACATGGCCCGCCTGCACGACAACATCACGGCGTTCGAGTCCTTCGATCTCGACGCCGTCGGCCGCACGTTGCGGGGCATGGCCGGCGCGTGGACCGACGACCCGGCGATCGGCTGGCGCGGGAAGGACAGGGCGGGCTGGTTCTTCGGCGGCCACACCAATCTCGGCACGATGATCCCGCGGCTCGCCGACGCGGTGCGCGGGCTGGGTACGCGTCGCGACGGGGCGTGAGAACCGGGCGCCAAGGTTGGGTCCGCTGAGCGCGCACCCGGTTCTCTCTGGTCGCGGTCACACCCTCCGCGTCATCCCGGGGCCGCGCAGCGGAACCCGGGATCCATAACCGCTGACGCTGCCGGACGAAGCGGAGCGCGCCTCGACTTTTCCTGAGACCTCAGCGGTTATGGATCCCGGGTTCTCGCTTGCAGCGAGCCCCGGGATGACGTGGAGAGTTGTCGGTCTCTATGTCAGGTCGATCGCGCGATCGATCAAGCAGTCTCCAAGAGAAAGCGCTCAAGCAGGTCTTAAGAAAATCCGTTAGATCCAAAGCGTGGACTCCCCTCGCCGCGCCGGACGGCAAGGCGCGGCCCGCGGCCCCTGCCGCCAATGCGGGCCGCCCATGCCCGCAATCCCGCCACCCCCCGGGCTTGCAATCGGCATAAAAATCTCGCGTCTATCGCGCCCATGAGATTTTTCGATCACCTGGGCGGGAGAACAGGCGGGAGAGCGGGGCCGTGATGCCTTCCCCCGGCGACGCCTCCGTCGCGCAGCGCATCGCCCGCAGCTTCCCGGGCCTGAGCCAGTCGCACCGGGAGGTGGCGCGCTACGTGCTCGCCCATCCGCTCAAGGTCGCGACCCTGCCGGTGGCCGAGTTGGCCGAGCTCGTCGGCGTCTCGGTGGCGACCGCCAACCGCTTCGCCCGCGCCCTCGATTTCGAGGGCTACGCCCAGTTCCGCGCCGCCCTGGTTCTCGGCTTTGAGGGGGCGCTGGCGCCGGTGGAGAAGCTGCGCGGCGACCTGGAGCGGCCGGCCGATCCGGCGAGCGTGTTCGACGCGACCTTCGCGGCGATCGCCCGCAACCTGGAGGCGACGCGGGGCGGCCTCGACGCCGGCGCCTGCGAGCGGGCGGTGGCGGCGATCGGGTCGGCGCGGCGGGTCTACGTCGTCGGTTTCGGCAGCTCGTCCTGGCCGGCCGGCTTGCTCGCCCGCAACCTCGATCTCACCCGGGAGGGCGTCCACCTCCTCGCCACCGTCGAGGGACCGGCCTTCGCCGCCCGCGTCCTACGCCGGCTGACGGCGGACGACCTCGTGATCGTGCTCGCCACGCCGCGCTACTTCGCCGACACGGTGCGGCTGGCGACGCAGAGCCGCGAGAGCGGCGCCACGGTGCTGGCCCTCACCGACGGGCCGCACTCGCCGGTGGCGGCGCAGGCCACGATCACCCTCTGCGTGCGCACCGACAGCCGCTACTTCGCCGCCTCCGACGCCAGTCTGGCGGCCCTGGTCGAGGCCCTGTCGAGCGCCGTGGCGCATGCCTCGGGCGAGCTCGTCGCAGCGGCGACCCGGCTCACCGAATCGGTCCTGCCCTGGCTCGACGGCGACTACGCCGCATGGCCTCCCAAAGGCGGCTCCGCCGCTTGGCCCCCGAAAGGCGACTTCGCCTCCTCCCCCGACCCGGATCCCGAATCATGACCGACATCCGCCCCGTCCTCGTCATCCACGGCGGTGCCGGCACGATCGCCAGGCCTGCCGCCGGCAGCGACGGCGAGGCGCCCTACCACGCGGCCCTCGCCGAGATCCTCGCCGCCGGCGAACGCTGCCTGCGCGACGGCGGCAGCGCGCTGGAGGCGGTCGCGGTCGCGGTCGACCTCCTGGAGGAGTGCCCGCTGTTCAATGCCGGCTACGGCGCGGTCTTCACCAGCGCCGGCACCCACGAACTCGACGCCTCGGTGATGGACGGCGCGACACTGCGCGCCGGCGCGGTCGCGGGGCTGACCCGCGTGCGCCGGCCTGGCCGGGCGGCGCGGGCGGTGATGGAGGACGGCGCGCACGTGCTCCTCGCCGGCGCCGGGGCGGAGGAGTTCTGCCGCGCCCACGGGCTCGAGATGGTCGAGCCCGGCTTCTTCTCGACCGAGGCGCGCCGCCGCCAGCTCGAGACCGCGCAGGCCGGCGGGCGGGTCAGCCTCGACCACGACGAGCGCGCGCCCCTCGACGAGCGGCAGAAATTCGGCACCGTCGGCGCGGTGGCGCTCGACCGGAACGGCCACCTCGCGGCGCTGACCTCGACCGGCGGCATGACCAACAAGCGGCCCGGCCGCATCGGCGATTCGCCGCTGATCGGCGCCGGCACCTATGCCGACGACCGCACGGCCGCGGTGTCCTGCACCGGCACCGGCGAGGTCTTCATCCGGGCGGCCGCGGCCTACGACGTCTGCGCCCGCATGGCTTATGCGGGCCAGGACCTGGAGGCCGCGGCGGACGCCGTGGTGCGCGACGGGCTCACCCCGCTCGGTGGGCAGGGCGGCCTGATCGCCGTCGATGCCCAGGGCCGGGTCGCGATGCCGTTCAACACCGCCGGCATGTATCGCGGCCTCGTCCGGGCCGGCGGCCGCCTCACGACCGCGATCTTCTGACCGATGACCGCTCTGCCCCCCTCCCCTCCCCCGTCCCTGATCCTGCCCGACCGGCGCATCCTGTCGGTCTCGGACCTGAGCGTGCGCTTCACCACCTCCGAGCGGAGTGTCGAGGCGGTGCGTCACCTGTCCTTCCACGTCGAGGCCGGGGAGACCCTGGCGATCGTCGGCGAGTCGGGCTCGGGCAAGTCCGTCACCTCGCTGGCGCTGATGCGCCTCGTCGAGCACGGCGGCGGGACGATCGCCGCCGGGCGGATGCTGTTCCGCCGCCGCTCCGGCGCGATCCGCGATCTCGCGACGGCCACGAACGCCGAGATGCGCGAGATGCGCGGCGCCGAGATCGCGATGATCTTCCAGGAGCCGATGACCTCGCTCAACCCGGTCTTCACCGCCGGCGAGCAGATCGCGGAATCGATCCGGGTGCACCAGGGCAAGGGGCACGGGGCCGCCCGCGCCGAGGCGCTGCGGATGCTCGACCTCGTGCGCATCCCGGAGGCCCGCAACGTGCTGACCCGCTTCCCCCACCAGCTCTCGGGCGGGATGCGCCAGCGGGTGATGATCGCGATGGCGCTCGCCTGCCGGCCGCAGCTCCTCATCGCCGACGAGCCGACGACGGCGCTCGACGTCACCATCCAGGCCCAGATCCTCGAGCTGATCCGCAGCCTCCAGGACGAGATGAAGATGGGCGTCGTCTTCATCACCCACGACATGGGCGTGGTGGCCGAGATCGCCGACCGGGTGCTGGTGATGTACCGCGGCGACAAGGTCGAGGAGGGCGCCGCTCCCGCCCTCTTCGCCGCCCCGCGCCACGCCTACACCAAGGCGCTGCTCGCCGCCGTGCCGCGGCTGGGCGCCATGGCGGGCAGCGACCTGCCGCGCAAGTTCGACCTGCTGCGGGCCGAGGCGCCGGCCGCGACCCCCGTCGAGGACGCTCAGGACACGCGCCGCCCCGGCCCGCCGATCCTGCGGGTGCGCGACCTCGTCACCCGGTTCGACATCCGCGGCGGCCTCCTCAACCGGGTGCGCCGGCGCGTCCACGCGGTCGAGCGGATCAGCTTCGACCTCCAGGCCGGCGAGACCCTGGCCCTCGTCGGCGAATCCGGCTGCGGCAAGTCGACGACCGGCCGCTCGCTCCTGCGCCTCGTCGAGAGCCAGAGCGGCTTGATCGAGTTTTCCGGCGAGAACATCCGCGACCTTCCCCCGACCAGGCTCCAGGCGCTCCGAAAGAACATCCAGTTCATCTTCCAGGACCCTTACGCCTCCCTCGACCCGCGCCTGACCGTCGGCTTCTCGATCATGGAGCCGCTGCTCGTCCACGGCACGCCCCGGCGCGAGGCCGAGGCGCGGGTGGCCTGGCTCCTGGAGCGGGTCGGCCTGACGCCGGCGCAAGGCGCGCGCTATCCGCACGAATTCTCCGGCGGCCAGCGCCAGCGCATCGCCATCGCGCGGGCGCTCGCGCTCAACCCGAAGGTGATCGTCGCCGACGAGGCGGTCTCGGCCCTCGACGTCTCGATCCAGGCCCAGATCGTCAACCTGATGCTCGACCTGCAGCGCGAGCTGGGCCTCTCCTACCTGTTCATCTCGCACGACATGGCGGTGGTGGAGCGGGTGAGCCACCGGGTCGCCGTGATGTTCCTCGGCCAGATCGTCGAGATCGGCCCGCGCCGGGCGATCTTCGAGAACCCGCAGCACCCCTACACCCGGAAGCTGATGGCGGCGGTGCCGGTGGCCGATCCTGCGCGCCGCCACGCCAAGGCGCGCGGGCTCCTCACCGGCGAGATCCCGAGCCCGGTCCGGGCGCTCGGCGACGAGCCGGAGGTGGCGCCGCTCGTCGAGGTCGGCCCCGGCCACTGGACCGCCCGCCATACGGTTGGCGGGCTCGCGGCGTGAGACTGCGCGACGTGAACAACCGATCTTCTGAGAGTCTGTTTGAGTGTGCCGACCGAATTGACATCCTCCATCGTCATCCCGGGGCCGCGCAGCGGAACCCGGGATCCATAACCGCTGACGATGCAGAATGAAGCGGAACGCAGTTCGCTTTGGCCTGAAACGCCAGCGGTTATGGATCCCGGGTTCTCGCCAAGGCTCGCCCCGAGATGACGGGGCGGGTTTCAAGACAATTGATCACGTCAAGCAGACCCTGAGATTTCAACGAAGGACATCTCCGATGACCCGAAGCACATCCACGATCGCGCGCTCCCTCCTCGCCACCGGCCTGCTCTGCGGCCTCGTCGCCAGTCCCGTGACCTCCGCTCTCGCGGCCGGCGATCCCGTCCTCGTCATCGGCGTCCCGCCCGAGACGCTCGACCCCTACAACACCAACACCACGCTCACGACCGCGGTCACCAAGTCGTTCTACGAAGGCCTGTTCGAGTTCGACCAGGACCTGAAGGTCAAGAACGTGCTCGCCGAGAGCTACGAGGTCACGCCCGACGGCCTCACCTACACCTTCAAGCTGCGCGAGGGCGTCAAATTCCACGACGGCACGCCGTTCGACGGCAATGCCGTGAAGGCGAACCTGGAGCGGGTGCTCAACCCCGAGAACCGCCTCGCCCGCTACAACCAGTTCAACCGGATCAAGACGATCGAGGTCGTCTCGCCGTTCTCGGTGCGCATCACCCTGAGGGAGCCCTTCGGCCCCTTCATTAACTCGCTGGCGCACGCCTCCGCGGCGATGATCTCGCCGGCCGCGCTCCAGAAATGGGGCAAGGACATCGCCTTCCATCCGGTCGGCACCGGCCCCTTCACCTTCGTCGAGTGGAAGCAGACCGATTCGGTCAAGGGCGCGAAATTCGCCGGCTACTGGCAGGCCGGCCTGCCGAAGGTCGACGGCATCACCTGGAAGCCGGTGCCGGAGAACGGCACCCGCGCGGCGATGCTCCAGACCGGCGAGGCCGATTTCGCCTCCCCGCTGCCCTACGAGCAGGCCAAGACGCTGTCCGAGAACAAGAAGCTGAAGGTGATCGCGCAGGATTCGATCATCGAGCGCTACATCAGCATGAACATGCTGCAGAAGCCGTTCGACGATCTGCGTGTGCGCCAGGCGATCAACTACGCCATCAACAAGGAGGCGCTCGCCAAGGTGGCGTTCAGCGGCTACGCGAGCCCGGCCAAGGGGATCGTGCCGGCCGGCGTGCTCTACGCCCACCCGATGCAGGCCTGGCCCTACGACCCGGCCAAGGCGCGCCAGCTCCTGAAGGAGGCCGGCTACGCCAACGGCTTCGAGACGATCCTGTGGAGCGCCTACACCACCAGCACGGCGCAGAAGGCGATCCAGTTCGTCCAGCAGCAGCTCGCCCAGGTCGGCATCAAGGTGCAGACCCAGGCCCTCGAGCCCGGCCAGCGCGTCGAGTGGGTGCAGACCGCCCCCGATCCGAAGACCGCCCGCGTCCGGATGTACTATGCCGGCTGGTCGTCCTCGACCGGCGAGGCCGACTGGGCCCTGCGGCCGCTGCTGTCGACGGAGGCCTGGCCGCCGAAGCTCAACAACACGGCGTATTACAGCAACGCCGAGGTCGACGCCCTGATCGCCAAGGCCCTGGTCTCAACGAGCGATGCCGAGAGGACCGAGCTCTATGCCAAGGCGCAGGAGCAGATCTTCAAGGACGCGCCCTGGGCGCCGCTCGTCATCGAGCAGAACCTCTACGCCACCTCCACCCGCCTGTCCGGCGTGGCGGTCATGCCCGACGGCAACATCGACAGCCGTCAGATCGCGGTCGCACCGTAACGCATCCGGGGCGTCGCGCAGAGCGGCGCCCCTCCCCTTCCCCTCCCGTCACCGGCGCCATGCTGACCTTCTTCCTCAAACGGCTCCTCGGCCTCCTGCCGACGCTCGCGATCGTCGCCGTGCTGGTCTTCCTGTTCGTGCACATGCTGCCGGGCGATCCGGCGCGGCTCGCCGCCGGCCAGGATGCCGACCAGCAGACCGTGGAGCTGGTGCGCGCCGAGCTCGGCCTCGACCGCTCGCTGCCGGAGCAGTTCGGCCGCTACTTCCTGAACATGGCGCGGGGCGATGCCGGCGTCTCGATCCGCACCCGCCGCCCGGTCGCAACCGAGATCGGCGAGCGCTTCCTGCCGACCCTGCTGCTCACGCTGACCAGCATGGCCTGGGCGGTCGCCTTCGGGCTCGTCATCGGCATCGTCTCGGCGGTCTACCGCAACGAGTGGCCGGACCGGCTCGGGATGACGCTCGCGGTCTCTGGCATCTCGTTCCCGGCCTTCGCCCTCGGGATGCTGCTCATGCAGATCTTCTCCGTCGGCCTCGGCTGGCTGCCGACCGTCGGCGCAGGCTCGTGGAAGCACTACATCCTGCCCTCGCTCACCCTCGGGGCGGCGGTGGCCGCCGTGATGGCGCGCTTCACCCGCGCCTCCTTCGTCGAGGTTCTGGGCGAGGATTTCGTTCGCACCGCCCGGGCCAAGGGCCTCAAGGAGCGGGTCGTCATCGCCAAGCACTGCCTGCGCAACGCACTGATCCCCGTCGTCACCATGATGGGCCTGCAATTCGGCTTCCTGCTCGGCGGCTCGATCGTGGTCGAGGCGGTGTTCAACTGGCCGGGCGTCGGCCGCCTCCTCGTCGATTCCGTCAACCAGCGCGACTATCCGGTGATCCAGGCCCTGGTGCTGATGTTCTCGCTCGAATTCATCCTGATCAACCTCGTCGTCGACCTGCTCTACGGGCTGATCAACCCGACCATCCGCTACAAGTGAGCCGGCCGTGACCCAAACCGCTCTCACCACGACCAAGGCCGTCGCCGCCGTTCCCGGCGCGGTGCGCACCCCCTGGTCCGAGTTCTGGCGCAAGTTCCGCCGCCAGCCCGTCGCCGTCCTGGCGCTCGCCTTCGTGGTCGTGCTGGTGGCGCTCGCGATCCTCGCACCCTGGATCGCCCCCTACGACGCGAAGAACTACTTCGACTACGACCGGCTCAACGAGGGCCCGTCCGTCGCCCACTGGCTCGGCGTCGATCCGCTGGGGCGCGACATCCTGAGCCGCATCCTGCTCGGCGGGCGGATCTCGCTCGCCACCGGCTTCCTGTCGGTCGCCATCGGCGGGCTCATCGGCACGGTGCTGGGGCTGCTCGCCGGCTATTACGAGGGCTGGTGGGACCGCATCGTCATGCGCCTCTCCGACGTGCTGTTCGCCTTCCCGGGCATCCTCTTGGCGCTCGGCGTCGTCGCCATCCTCGGCAGCAGCCTCGTCAACGTGGTGGTGGCGGTCTCGGTCTTCAGCGTGCCGGCCTTCGCGCGGCTCGTGCGCGGCAACACGCTGGTCCTCAAGCGCGCCACCTACGTCGAGGCCGCCCGCAGCATCGGGGCGTCGGACCGCACGATCCTCCTGCGCCACATCCTGCCCGGCACGATCTCGTCGATCGTCGTCTACTTCACGATGCGGCTCGGGACCTCGATCATCACCGCGGCGAGCCTGTCCTTCCTCGGCATGGGCGCGCAGCCGCCGACGCCGGAATGGGGCGCGATGCTGAACGACGCGCGCGCCGACATGGTCTCCTCGCCCCACGTCGCGATCTTCCCGAGCCTCGCGATCTTCCTGACCGTGCTCGCCTTCAACCTCCTCGGCGACGGCCTGCGCGACGCCCTCGATCCCAAGCTCGACCGCGCATGAGCGACATGGCTCCCCGCGTCGGCCCGCTGCCGAGCGGCCCGCGCGACGCGATCACCGACGTGCCCGGCGTCACCGTCGGCCATTGCACGCTGTCCGAGGGCGCGATCCAGACCGGCGTGACGGTGATCCGGCCGCATGCCGGCGACCTCTACCACGACCGGGTGCCGGCGGCGGCCGCGGTGCTGAACGGCTTCGGCAAGTCGATCGGCCTGATGCAGCTGGAGGAACTCGGCGCCCTCGAGACGCCGATCGCGCTCACCAACACCTTCGGGGTGCCGGCGGTAGCCGCCGCCCAGATCCGGGCGGCGCTCGCGGTCAATCCCGGCATCGGCCGCGAATTGCCGACGGTGAATCCGCTCGTCTTCGAGTGCAACGACGGCCACCTCAACGACATGGCCCGGATGGCCGTCACCGAGGCGCATTACCGCCAGGCGCACGATTCCGCCGACGTCACCGTGCCTGAGGGTGCGGTGGGGGCCGGGCGCGGCATGTCGTGCTTCGGGGTCAAGGGCGGCATCGGCACCGCCTCCCGCCTAGTCGAGGCCGGCGGGCGCGCGGTCACGGTCGGCACGCTGGTGTTGGCGAATTTCGGCCGGCCGTCGCAATTGCGGGTCGGTGGGCGGGCGCTCGGGCCCGTCCTCGCCGAGCGGCTGGAGACCGCCCGGACGGTCGCGAAGCCTGAGAAGGGCTCGATCATCCTGGTGATCGCCACCGACGCGGCCCTCGACGCGCGCCAGCTCCGGCGCCTCGCGCTGCGGGCGGGGGCGGGCCTCGCCCGCACCGGCTCGGTCTTCGGCCACGGCAGCGGCGACATCGCGCTCGCCGTCTCGACCGCCTACACGCTGCCGCAGGATCCGGGCACGCCGATGCCGGCCGTCGCGATGCTGCACGAGGCCCATCTCGACCCGCTCTTCGAGGCGGTCGCCGACGGGATCGAGCAGGCGATCCTCCACGCGCTCTGGCGCGCCGAGACGGTGACCGGCCGCAACGGCCATACCCGCCAGGCCCTCACCGAGGTGCTGCCCGACTGGGGCGCCCTCCCCGCTCCGGACGCGCCATGAAAGTCCTGATCTCCACCGACATCGAGGGCATCGCGGGCGTCGTCCACCCGGACCAGACCCGCCGCGGCGGGCCCGATTACGAGCGGGCGCGGCTCTGGATGGTGCAGGAGGCGAACGCCGCCATCGCCGGCGCCTTCGCGGCCGGGGCGGAGGAGGTCTTCGTCAACGATTCGCACGGCGATTTTCGCAACATGCCGGCGGACCTCCTCGATCCGCGTGCCAGGGCGATCCAGGGCAAGCCGCGTCCCCTCGGCATGATGGCGGGGGTCGATCTCGGGGTCGATGCAGTGTGCCTGATCGGCTACCATTCCCGGGCGCATGGCCGCGGCATCCTCGCCCACACGATCAACGGCTTCGCCTTCGCGTCGATCGCGCTGAACGGGCAGGAGCTCGGCGAGGCCGGGATCTACGGCGCGCTCGCCGGCGAATTCGGCGTGCCGGTCGCGATGGCGAGTGGCGACGACGTGTTCGCGGCCGAGACCCGGGCGCTGTTTCCCGAGACCGTTTTCGTCGAGACCAAGCGGGCGACCGGCTGCCACAGCGGGATCAGCCTGTCGCCGGAGGCCGCCTGCGCGGCGATCCGGGCGGGGGTGACGGCCGCTCTGACCCGGCCGCTGCCGCCGCCGTTCCGGATCCCCGCGCCGCTCGGCGTCGAGATCCGCGCCCAGACACCGGCCCTCGCCGACCTCTTCTGCCAGTGGCCGAGCCTGCACCGCCTCGACGGCAGTGCTCTCCGCTTCACGGCCGACAGCGTCGCGGAGGCGGTGCGGGTGATCAACTGCCTGTCGGCGATGTCGAGCTTCCTGCGCTGAGGACGCTAGAGCGCTTCACGATCGCGTTGCAATCGCGAAGCTCTCTAGGTCTTTGACTTTGCCGCATTTTCTACGACGAACCGGCATCCACTTCGTCGGAAA